>CALMNP010000203.1 GCA_937868875.1 uncultured Bacillota bacterium
TGCGCGCGTTCGCGGACGTAAGGCCGGCAAGCGAGGTCGCTTTCACGGAGTAGCCTTGAGGACCCGCGGGTGATTCAAACAGGGGGCCACCTGTGGGCTGAGGCATCTCGGACCGGGGGAGTTGCAGGCCCGGGAAGGGGATCGGGCGTGGACATGAGCGAGTTGGCCCAACGTTTTCGGCGGTTCGCGCAGCGTGAGTGCGACGCCTCGCCTCTCTATCGCCGTCTGGCCGAAGGGGTTGCAGATGCCCCCGACCTGCTCGCCATCGCGGCAACCGGTGGTGTCGGCCCCAAGCCAAACCTCTTTCTTGCAGCGGTTCATTACCTCTTGCTGCAAGACCACGAGGCGGACTGCCATGCTGATGATCGCCCCCCGCAGCGCGCTGAATCCGGGAACGAGAAGCCCATCGGTATCTCCCTCTCTGATTTTTACCCGACTGTCTCTCATGCCGATCCGCCTCCAGGCGACCCGTACCCCTTCTTCCACGCCTTCTGCCTGCGGCACGAAAAGGCACTCCGCCACCTGATGACGGAGCGCCTGGTGCAAACGAACGAAGTGAACCGCAGTGCGGTGCTTTTCGCCGCATACGGCTGGTTGGCGCCCCGGCTCGAACAGCGGCCCTTGGCGCTGATCGAACTCGGCACAAGTGCTGGGCTTCTGCTCTTTTGGGACAAGTACCGCTATGACTACGGCGATGGATCGTGGCATGGGGCGCTGGCCAGCCCCGTGGCAATCCGTTGCCTCCTGCGCGGAGCCGTTCGCCCGCCGCTCTCGGACGCCCAGGTTAACGTAGTCTCCCGGACGGGCATTGATCTCAGCCCCGTAGATCCGCGCGACGCGGATGAAGCGATGTGGCTGCAGGCCCTTGTCTGGGGGGACCAACGGGAACGGGCGGAGCGCCTGCGGGGAGCACTCTCGGTCGCTTTACAGGAACCTCCCAAGCTGGTGACGGGCGATGCGTTGCAGGAGTTACCTGCGGTGCTGGGCGCCGTTCCTGCAGGTGTGGTGCCGCTGGTGTTCCACAGCCATACCCTCAATCAGCTCACGCCTGACGCCCGTGCCGAGTTCCATGGCCTACTGTCCTCGCAATCAAGGGAACGCGACATATGGCACATCTCCATGGAATGGCTTTCCGGAGGGGAGTGGCCGGAACTTGAGGTCAGCCGTTACTCCCAAGGCACGCTGCGTGAACGGCACACCCTGGCCAGGTACGGGGCACACGGTGACTGGCTGGAGTGGACAATCCCCGCAGCTCGCTGAACTCTTCGCACACGTCAGGGCGTCACTGTCGTCGGGATCGCCGTATTCGGCTGCAACCGGGACTTCACCGCCCGCCCCGGCCGCACGTCGCGGCGCACCCCGGAGGGGTCCTTCACGACCTGCCCGGCCACCAGCACCCAGTCGATGCCCGCGGAGAACTGGGCCGGGTCCTGGACCGTCGCGCGGTCCGCTACGGTGTCGGGATTGAAGATCGTGATGTCGGCGTCGGCTCCCACCTGGAGCCGGCCCTTTCGTTTCATGGCCGGGGCGGCGGCCTCGACCCGGCGGGCCGGCAAGATGGTCATCTTGGCCAGGCCGTCCATCAGGGAGATCAGTTTCTCCTCGCGCACGTACTTTCCGAGGACGCGGGCGAACGTGCCGCTGGCCCGCGGGTGGTTGTTGTGCGACGGCTCGAGGATGGCGTCGCTGCCCAACATCACGTAGGGCGACTTGAGGGCGGCCTGAATGTCCTCTTCCGGAATGGCGTACGCAACGACCAGCTTGTTCTGCCGTCTATACTGGGTGAAGGTCGCCTCGGTCAGGCGCTCGCCGGTGCCCGCGACCTCCAGATCGTCATAGCTGATGCGAAAGCGCTCCTGCCAGCCGGCGTCGAACCGCGTGGAGCCCAGGTAGGTGCCCCAGTAGTTGTAGGGGTAGACGCAGGCCGTGGCGTCGATGCCGTCGGCGCGGGCCTTGTCCAGCACGGCCAGCGACTCGGGCATCGTGAACGTCCCGCCCGTGCTGTTGATGTGCTCCACGTGGACGGAGGCGCCGGTCTCGCGGGCGGTGCTCAGGATCTCGTCCAGGGTGTCGAAGTTGGTGCCCGGCGGCACCATGTCCGAGTAGCGGCCATGGAAGAAGAGGGGGACATCGTAGCGGGCGGCGATGCGCCCGGCGGCCAGCACCTCGTCGCGGCTGATGCCGGGGGCGTACTCCAGGCTCAGGTCGATGCCGATGTAACCGTCCTTCAGGCACTGCTCCGCGTCCTTCTCCAGGGCCTCCAACTGTGCCGGCGTGGCCGGCTGGTAGATGTTGATGCCCATGTGGCCGCGGGTCAGGGCCCAGGAGAAGGCGCCACCATAGTTGACGGGCGGCCGGGTGCGGCTCCAGCGATCAAACCACCGTTTGGCGTCCAGCTCCAGGCCATGCAAACCCAGGTTGGTGGTCACGCCGTCGCCGATCTTGTACCAGACACCGTAGGTGTTGGGTGCGTAGGACAGGAGGTCGATGAACCCGGGCGCCACCACGCGGCCTGAGGCGTCAATCTCGGTACGCCCGTGGATAGGCTGGTCGGCGATGGCCACCACGACATCACCGTCGATGCCTACATTGGCCACGCGGTCAAAACCGGTTTCCGGGTCCATCACCCGCCCGCCGCTGATGGCCACGTCGAAGACCTTGCCGGGCTCCACCGGCGTGGGGAAGGGTCCGCCCACAACACGGTCCGGGGCATCGTCGCCCGCGGCGTCGCCGCCGGCCGTGCCGTTTACGTTGGTTCCCGTGCTGGGCGTCGCCGGAGTCGAAGGGGCCGTCGCCGGCGGCTCAGCCGCGGTTTCCACCGCGCCCGATGCTGCACCGGTCGGCAGTTGCTGCGGACCATCCCCGCTTGCCGGGGCCTGAGGCGACGTGGAGTCTGCCGGCTTCCCCAGGGTCGGCTGAACGCCGTCTTGAGACGCGCATGCTGTAAGAAGAAGTGACGTGACGAGGCATGCAAGACCGACTCTGGCCCACCACCGCGTCGGAGTCCTTGCCACCACGAGTCCTCCCAGGCCTGACGTCCCCGCCGCCCCGGACCAGCCAACGCTCTGAAGGAGCCGTCGACTTGCGACAGAAAACGGCGGGTGCTGCTCGAAGATACTTATGTAGCTTTTGTCAGACTTTCGACTATTCTTGTGTCACTTCCTGCGCTTGGAATGTAGGAGGACATCTCCACTCCTGGGCGGCTTCGTGCGTGAGAAGGCCATAACATCGCCACACCGAGCAATGTGGCATCCATGAGTGCCATAGATTGTACCGTGGCGAGACTGACAACCTATGCTATAATGAGAGAGCGTTATGTAAGGTAGAAAAGTGCGCGTTGCCGCTGGTTTTGGCGGCGACGCTTTCTCTCGCTGTCTCGGAAGGAGGGTCTGGCTTGAACTTGCGCAACTTAAACTGGCCCCTGATGGCCGTCAGCCTGGTCGTCACACTGGGGATCATGCTGGGCATGACCTACGTCGTGCGACAGAGCACGGAGTCGGCCCCGCTCAGGAAGTTCTACGCCGCCCACCCGGAGGTCCGCCAAGCTGACATTCAACGGGACGGCGACCGGTACGACATCACCCTGACGCTCGGCCCCGTCAGTGACTTCCGCCAGGCCTATTCGGCCCTGGACGCCGGCACCAGGGCCGTGCTGAAGGACAGCAAGTCGTACAAGTTGAACATTGCCGACGGGCGCAATCAGGCCCTCGTTGACGACTACTACCAGCTTCATTTCGGCCTGCAGTCCGGCATCGCCACCGGCGATTTCAACAAGATGGCGGCGGACTTCGAGGCACGGTCAAAGGGACTGGGCCTTGATCGCTCCAAGGTCTGGGTCGACAGCAATCGGCTCTATGTGCAACTGGAAGGTCACGGCGGCTATCTCTATGAGGTTTTGCCGCGCCTGAACCAGCCGGCACAGACCGTGGAGGGGGGCTCGGCGGCATGAAGTACTTTCGTGAAATAGCCCTGGGTATCGGCGTGGGTCTCCTGACCTTTGCCGCCTTCCTCGGCGTCAACATCCTGCCCATGGTATTTACCGTGGCTCTGCTGTTCATGTTCACCCGGGTCCTGCCGGGCGGCAAGGCGTTCAGCGGCGGCAGCAAGTTTGCCACCGTCGGCGGCGCTGCTCCTGCCGTCCGGACGGTGTCGTTCCACGACATCGGCGGCCAGGCCGCGGCCAAGCGCGAACTGCTGGAGGCCCTGGACTTCGTCAACAATCAGGACCAGGCCGTGAAGATGGGCATCCGGCCCCTCAAGGGCATCCTGCTCACCGGTCCCCCCGGCACGGGCAAGACCCTGCTGGCCAAGGCGGCCGCCGGGTACACCAACTCGGTGCTGCTGACCGCGGCTGGTTCAGAGTTCATTGAAATGTACGCCGGCGTGGGCGCCCAGCGCGTGCGCGAGTTGTTCCAGCGCGCCCGGGAAACGGCCCGCCGGGAGAAGAAGACCTCGGCGGTCATCTTCATCGATGAGATCGAAGTGCTGGGCGGCAAGCGCGGCCAGCACACCAGCCACCTGGAGTACGACCAGACGCTGAACCAGCTGCTGGTCGAGCTGGACGGCATTTCGGCCAACGACGACGTGCGGGTGCTGGTCATCGGCGCCAGCAACCGCTCCGACCTGATGGACGGAGCCCTGCTGCGTCCCGGTCGTTTCGACCGCATCGTCAACGTCGACCTGCCGGACCGCGAGGGCCGGCTGGCCATCCTGCAGCTCCACACGCGCAACAAGCCCCTGGGGGAGGATTGCGATCTGGGCAAGATCGCCCAGGACACCTTTGGCTTCTCCGGGGCTCACCTGGAGTCGCTGACCAACGAGGCGGCCATCCTGGCCTGGCGCGACGGTGAGGAGACCATCCGTCAGAAGCACCTGGTCGAGGCCATCGACAAGGTCATCCTGGGCGAGAAGACCGACCGCCGCCCCAATCCCAAGGAGCGGGAGCGCGTGGCCATCCATGAGGCGGGTCACGCCGTGGTGGGCGAGCTGCTGCAGCCCGGCTCGGTGTCCTCGCTGACCATCCGCAGCCGCGGCGGCGCGTTGGGCTTTGTGCGCAACGCCCCGGAGGACGATCACTACCTCTACACCAAGGAACTGCTCGAGGACCAGATCTGCGGCCTGCTCGCCGGCGCCGTCTCCGAGGGGCTCATCCTCGGTCAGCGCAGCACCGGCGCCAGCAACGACTTCGCCAAGGCCAACAACCTGGCGCGTCAGCTGGTGCTGGGCGGCATGTCCTCGCTGGGAATCGTGGACGACGACTCCCTGCCCCAGGACCGGCTGCACCACACGGTCAACGAGATTCTGGCCGCCCAGGAGCAGCGGGCGACCGAGCTGATCAAGTCGCATCGGGTTCAGCTCGAGGCTGTGGCCAAGCTGGCCATTGAGCAGGAGACCCTCTCCGGCGAGGAGTTTCGGGCCCTGCTGCACAGCGCGGGCCCGGCCCCGGCCCCGGAGGGCGGCGATAAGCCTGCGGAAGAGGCGG
>CALMNP010000204.1 GCA_937868875.1 uncultured Bacillota bacterium
GCGAAGGGCTCCCGGCCTACGGCACCAACGTCCTCACCAACGTCCTCAACGAGGCTGGCGGCTATCCGACCCGTAACTTCAAGACCGGCGTGTTCGAGGGGTCGGCCAAGCTGTCCGGCGAGGCCCAAGCCGAGCTGGAGATCAAGCGTGGCGGGAGTGCCACCCACGGCTGCCACCGGGGCTGCGTCATCCAGTGCTCCGGCATCTTCAACGACAAGGATGGCAACTACGTCACCAAGCAGCCCGAGTACGAGACGGTCTGGTCCCATGGCGGCCACTGCGGCATTGATGACCTGGATACTGTGGCCAGGCTGGACTACATGGACGACAACATCGGTCTCGACACCATCGAGATGGGGGTAACCATCGGCGTGGCCATGGATGCCGGTCTGGTGCCCTTCGGCGATTGCGCAGGCGCCATCAGCCTGATGGAAGAGGTGGGCAAGGGGACCCCCCTCGGCCGGGTGCTCGGCAGCGGCGCCGAGATCACCGGCAAGGTCTTCGGCGTGGAGAAGGTGCCTGTGGTCAAGGGTCAGGCGATTCCCGCCTATGATCCGCGCCCGATCCAGGGTATCGGCGTTACCTACGCCACCACCACCCAGGGGGCTGACCACACGGCAGGCTATGCCATCGCCACCAACATCCTCAAAGTCGGCGGCGACGTGGATCCGCTCAAGACCGAGGGGCAGGTGGAGCTTTCCCGCAACCTGCAGATCGCCACGGCGGCCATCGACTCCACCGGCATGTGCCTCTTCATCGCCTTCGCCATCATGGACCAGCCGGAGACCTTCCAGGCGCTCCTGGACATGCTCGGCTCTTTCTACGGTACCGAGATGACCGGCGACGACGTGGTTGCCCTCGGCAAGAAGGTGCTCTCCGCCGAGCGGGACTTCAACGCCCGGGCCGGGTTCACCAAGCACCACGACCGTCTGCCGCGCTTCTTCTACACCGACCCGATTGCGCCGCACAACCAGGTGTTCTCGGTGCCGGATGAGGAGATGGATCAGCTGTTCAACTGGTAGTAACGGGGCGGCGTCCATATTTCCGCCATCTCGGCCCTGTCCTCAGGACTTCCTTGTGCG
>CALMNP010000205.1 GCA_937868875.1 uncultured Bacillota bacterium
GGGGTGGGACGTGGGACGGCGGCCCACTTTGGCGTCTACGAGACCGGCGGCACCACCGGGGACCCCAGGCGCATCGTCGACCTGGGGGACCGCCGCGAGGGCCTCCGCTTCGTCAACTGGATGCTGGACCAGCATGAGTTCCCGCGGGGTGAGGCGGGGGACTGGCTCTACGCCGGGCCCTCGGGCCCTCATCTGGTGGGCAGAAACCTGCCCACCCTGGCCGGGTGGCGCGATGCCCTCTGCCACACCATTGACCTGGACCCGCGGTGGGTCAAGCACCTGGCCCGAACCGGGCAGGAGGGAGTCGCCCGGCAGTACCTGGACCACCTGGCGGCCCAGGTGATGACCCTGGCCAGGTCCCAGCCCATCGGCGTCCTGGCCACTACCCCGGCCCTGCTCCAGGCCCTGCTGCAGCGGAGCGACGCCCTGCTCTGGATGCGCCGGCGGCTCAAGGGAGTGCTCTGGTTCGGCACGCACCTCTCCGCCGAATCCCGCCGCACCTTGCGCGACGAGTTCCTGCCGGGGGTCAAGCTGGTGGGTCTCTACGGCAACACCCTGATGGGCATCGCGCCGGAGCGTCCCGCCCTGCCGGATGAGCCGGACCGTCCCGTCTTTCAGCCCTTCTTCCCCTACGCTGCGGTGCAGGTGGTGGACCCCACCACGCGCCAGCCCGTGGCCTACGAGGCCCGGGGCCGCATTCTGGTCAGTCTGCTGGGGCGGGAGCTGTTCCTGCCCATGAACCTGGAGCGGGACGAGGCGGTGCGGGTGGCGCCACCGGTCGAAGCCCCGGTTCTGACCTGGGACGGCGTGGCGGATGTCTCTCCGGCGCCGGAGGCCGACATGGGGCAGGTGGTGGAAGGTGTCTACTAGTGCGGAGTACGCCTCGGTGGGCCTGCCCTGGATCGTTCCGGTCATGCGCGGCGGGCGCTTCCATTTCTCCCTGGACCGGCGCCGGCTCGACGCCTATGACGGCCGGCCCCTGGCGGAGGTCCACCAGGCTCCGCCGCTTCTGGTGCAGGCCCTGGTGGACGAAGTGCGCCGGGACGTATCCGGCGGCACCGAGGCCGCGCTGCGCCGGCTGGAGTGGCTGAAGCGGGCGGGCCGGCTCTTTAGCCGCGAGCGCCTTCTGAGCCAGACGCCGGAGCAGTATCAGACCCTGGTGGTCATGGCCACGGGACTGCCGCTGAGAGCTGTGCAGGGGGCTTTTCAATACTTGACCGAGGCCCTGCTGGGCATCGAGAGCGCGGTGTCGCGCCAGGTGCCCGGCGGCGAGGTGGAGGCGGTGGACCGCGGCTGGTCCGCGGCCGGCCGGCACGCCTGGGTTCCCCTGGGCCGGGTGCTGGGCTTCGGCGCTCCCAATAACCACCCCACGGTGCATCTCAGTTGGATTCTGGCTCTGGCCCTGGGCTGGGGCGTGGTGGTGCGGCCCGGTTCGGAGGACCCCTTCACCGCAGCCCGCCTCTGGGCGGCCCTGATGGAGGCCGGATTCCCGCCCGGCCGCGTGGCCGTGGCCCCGGGGCCGCACGGCTCGCTGCAGGCTCTGGCGGACCTGGCCGACCGCACCGTCCTTTACGGCGGCGATGACGTGGTGCGGCGCTTCGCCGGCAATCCCCGCGTCCTGGTCAACGGCCCGGGCCGCAGCAAGGTTCTGGCGGACCTTACCGAGCCGGTGGCCAACCTGGATCGGCTGGCCTCCTTCCTGGAGGAAGCCGCCCTCAGCGACGGGGGGCGCAAGTGCACCAACGCCAGCGCCGTGGTGGTGCGCGGCGACTCATCCCAGGCCCGAGGCCTGGCGGAGGCCGTGGCGGAGCGTATGGCCCGGGTGGAGCCGCGTTCCCCCCTGGACCCCGCGGCCCGCCTCGCCGTCCTGCCCCCATCTCCACAGTTGCGCCTGCTGGATCGCCAACTGGACGCCCTGCTGGGCCCGCGCGACCGCGACCTGTCCGGTCAGGCTCGCGCCGGCCTCCCGCGCCTGGCGGAGGGCTACGGCGGGCTCTTCCTGCTCCCTACCGTGGTGTGGTGCGAGTCCCAGGGCTCGCCCCTCTTTGGGCGCGAGTACCCGTTTCCCTTCCTGACCTTCGCGGCGGCCGAGGGGGACCCGGTGGAAGAACTGGCGCCGTCGCTGGCCGTCACCCTGCTCACCCACGACAGGGACTTGGTGGACCGCTGCCTGCGGCACCCCGGGCTGCTCAAGGTGTTTCACGGCCCCATCCCGCCGTCGCACACGGAGCCCGGCGCACCCCACCAGGGGCGCCTGTCCGACTTTCTCTTTGCCAGCAAGGCATTCCGTCGGGCCCCCGACTTTTGAGCCAGGCCGAGACGGTTCAACCTTTGCCGGAACCGCTCAAGGAGGTGCACCTTTGGGACAGGGAGGTTTGTCCCTCACCTTCAGGTCAGCCCGCCCCGAGGACATGGCCGGCATCGTCGCCACGTCCGCCGAGACCGGCTGGGAACAGCTCAGCGCCCGGGAACGGGAGGGCGTCACGCCGGAAGACTTTGCGGCGCGGGTCGCCGGCATGTTTCACCATGCCCTCTCCGCCCCGGGCGGCGCCCTGCTGGTGGCGGAAGATAGCGGCAAAGTCGTCGGCTACATCCTGTTCTGCCTGCAGCCCAATAACCTCACCGGTCGGCTGGAGGGCTTCTTCTTCGACCAGTTCGTCGAACCCGAATACCGCCACCGCGGCCTGGCACAGGAGCTCAACGCCCGCGCCATGGAACGCTGCGCCGGGCTGGGCGCAACCGGCGTCTCCCTGCTCATCGCCCCCCACAACGGCGACTCGCAGAAGGCGGCCAGGCGCTCCGGCTTCAAGGTGGAGCGCCTCATCTTCTCGCGGCCGCTGTAGGTCCGGCCGGGCCCCTAACGGCCCAGCCTCTCCATGACCTGGTCGCTCGGCATGACCACCAGTTCGGATAGGCTGTCGTCCCCATAGCGCCGCAGGTAGTCACGGCACAGGCAGAAGCCGGCGTAGTAGCCGCTGACCCGCGACCGCGGAGAGAAATAGCGCGAGAACACCTCCATGCCCGTCTGGTCGAAGTCGGCCAGGGTGGTCCGGAGTACCTCGCTTTGATGCTCCTCGTGCCAGTGGAAGATGTCGTCAGGCAGGAACGTTCGCAGGGTCTCCCGCGCCACCAGCCGGTCGGTGAAGACCAGGGCCGTGCCCTCCAGGAAGACCATCTCCTTGAGGCTGAGCCGCCGCGGGGTGGGCGGCAGGCCCAGGACCCGCATGCGGGCCGCGTGACAGGCCTCATGCGGCACCATCTCCTCCATTTCCTGCGGCCGGTAGTAGAAGCGGCCGGGGAACCCGGGCGGGGACGGCGGCAGGTCACCGTCGACAAAGCGCTCCAGACCAATGGTGATGGCCGGTTCACCCGCCACGTTGATCGTGGCGGCGGGGGCGAGAAAGAACAGAGTGGCCAGGTAGACGCGCGGGGGCTCACCGGGCAGCAGGGGCAGGCATCCCTGCAGCAGTTCCTCGACCAGGGTCTCCGGTCTGAAACCGCCGGCGACCAGGGTGCGGACGGACTGCAGGACGGCCGGGCCCGCATTCTCCACGGCCTGGCGCAGGCCGCCCGGGCCAAAGGCGTCGGGCCCGTACGTCTCCACCAGCCCATCGAAATAGGGGCGATGTTTCGGATAGCAGGAGCGTGAGAACGCAGGCCAAAGAGCGCGGGGCGGCAGGGCCAGGAGGTCGCGGTACAGGCTGATGACCGGCATCGGCGGGCCCCCCAGGGTGTGTTGGCGTCCGGGGGCGCATGCACCCCCGGACGCGTCATCACATCCTATGAACCGTGGAAAGGCGGTGAGTGAGATGTTGGCACGTCCCTATCACCCCGGTGACGTTCCCTTTATGATGCAGGGCGCCGCCTCCAACGCCTGGGACCTGGTTCCGGGGCCGGAACGAACCCCGGACGCCTGGATGCGGGCCGCCGGATTCAGCTATGGGAACCTGATGACGATGCTGCGGCAGCCAGGTGGGACCGCGCTGGTCCTGGAGGACGCCGGCAGGCCCGTGGCGTTCATCCTGCTGGGCATCGGCCCGGACAGCTACACGGGCCAGGTCTACGGCTACCTGGGGGACATCTTTGTGGCGCCGGAGTACCGGCGTCGGGGCCTCTCCCTGCTGCTGCACCAGGAGGCGGAGCGGTACTTCCGGCAGCAGGGGGTAAGGCAGGGCAAGCTCTGGATTGGCGCGGAGAACCAGGCGGCCCTGGAGTCGGCCAAGAAGGCCGGGTTCGAGCCGGAAGGCTACGTGCTGCGCAAGCGCTACACGGCGCCCTCCACGTAGGCCCGGGCGGGCGATGCAAGGAGGGAATGCAACGTGCGTGTGCCGTTACAGATCGGCGATGAGCGGGAAGCCCTGGCCATATTAGGGTGGTACAAGGGCCCCGGCGAGCGCTTGGAAGCAGGCGAACCTCTCCTGAGGCTGCGCTGGTGGCAGCGGGAGTTCGACGCCCTGTCACCGGTATCGGGGGTCCTGGACGAGGTGCTGGCCCAACCCGGGGAGCGCCTCAGGCAGTCACAATTGGTTGCCTACATAGAGACCGAAGGTGAGTCGGCGCCGTCGGTGGAGGTGCCCTACGCGGAGCTGCGCCTGCGCATGGCCAACCACCTCTGGCAGTCAAGCGTAACCGCCGTCCCCGTAACGACCTGGATGGAGATCGACGCCACGCGTCTGCTGGAGCTACGCGAGCGCTGGCTCCCCTATTTTGAGGCAAGGGAGGGGGCCCCACTGGGGCTCATGCCGTTCTTCGTGAGGGCAGCGGTCAGGGCCCTGAAGGCCGTGCCGGAGCTGTCCGCCCTGATCCTTCCCGACCGCATGGTCTACCCGCGCCGCACCGCGGTGGGCGTGGTGGTGGCGGTGGAGGGCGGTGTGCGCATCGCCAAGTTGGACGACGTAGCGGCCAAGACGTTCGGACAGATCGCCCGGGAACTGCACCAGACCAGTGAGGCCGCCCGCAGCGGCACCTTGCCCTGGGATGCGGACCGCGACCCGGTCTTCACCATCAGCAGCGCCGGGGCCGACGGGCCGCTCTTCTCATCGCCCATGGTGCCGGTGCCCGCGGCTGGTATCCTGGGGCTGGACGCCATCACCCTGCGCCCCATGGTGGTGGGGGGGCGGGTGGAGGCCAGGCCCGGCCTCTACGCCAGCCTGACTTTTGACCATCGGGCCGTGGATGGCCAGCAGGCCGGCCGGTTCCTGCGGGTATTGAAGCAGGCCCTTGAGGACGCAGACTTCGAGTGGGAGGGGTCTGCGCTTCCTCACGTTTCCACGTGGGGAACATAAAATGCTGCTGGGTAAACTCGCACCCGCATGAGCCCGACAAGGGGGTGACTCGCGTGACCTACGGTGGGTTTGGTTACCCGGGCGTCTTTGGGATGTACCCATATACCAAAGGCTATCCCTTTGGCAAGGCCTATCCCTTCGGAAAGGCTTATCCCTTCGGGAAGGGCTTCTACTGCTAGTTGCGGTCGGCTTGCGACCGCCCGACGGGAGGTGGAGACAACATGGCTTACGGCGGTTACGGCTATCCAGGATTCTTCGGCTTTGCCCCGTGGTCCAAAGGCGGCTTTCCCTTTACCAAGGGGGGCACCAGTGGCTTCGCCATTCCCAACACAACGGTGGCTACCACGCCCTTCGTCTGGTAGACACCGGACGGGGACCTTCCGGTCCCCTACATAACACAGTCCCTCCAACTTGGAAGAGGCACCAATCGGCGGCGGTGAACATAACAATAGAAGCAGGTATACACACTGTCTCAAGGTGCAAAGGAGGAGTACGTATGCTGTTCGGTGGGCTGGGTTTTCCCTCCATCGTGGATACCAGCAGACTGGCACAGTTTCCCGCCGCTGTTTCGGCTTTGGGACCTAGTCTGGGCGGCCTCGGCGGTTTCGGCGGTCTCGGCGGTCTCGGCGGCCTGACCGGTCTCGGCGGTCTCGGCGGGCTGACAGGCCTGACCGGTCTGGGTGGACTGGGCGGTCTCGGCGGCCTGACCGGTCTGGGCGGTCTGGGCGGCCTCGGGATCTTCAATCCGTGCTTTGGCGGCTTGGGCAGATGCGGTGGCTTCGGCGGCTTCGGCTTCCCCTGCGGCGTGCCCTTCGGCATCTAAGGCTGGACACTGCGGCCTCGG
>CALMNP010000206.1 GCA_937868875.1 uncultured Bacillota bacterium
GCTTTAGAGCTGTGTTTCTCACCTCAGGCACACTGTTCAGTTTTCAAGGATCGATTGCCGACCGGAGCCGGCGCAGAAAGTCATCTTACCACGCCCGGTGCGATGCGTCAACATCGCGTCAGACGGTGCTTTCTGGCACTCTTGCCAGGTGCCCCAAGAAATGTGAGTGCCTCGCGAGAGCAAATATGATGTTACCACGGATGCTGCCTCGAATCAAGGGGCCATTTGCATCCATCGCATTTGTGCCGTGCGCTTTTTTATCAGCGGCGGCAGCGGCGACATCGACTAATCTATCACGCCACCAAGACGGATACAACCCGCGAAAACATGGATGATGTGGATGAAGAAAGGCCGCCGGTTGAACCGGCGGCCTGGGCTGAGCCTCTGGCGCTAGTCGTGGCGTGGACGCATGAGAGGAAACAAGATGATGTCGCGAATCGAGTCCACGCCGGCAAAGACCATGCACAGGCGATCGATGCCGATGCCGAGTCCGCCGGTCGGCGGCATGCCGTACTCCAGGGCCAGCAAGAAGTCTTCGTCCATTTCGTGAGCCTCGTCGTTGCCGCGGGCGCGCTCTTCCATCTGCTGTTCGAAGCGGCCGCGCTGGTCGATGGGGTCGTTCAGTTCTGAGAAGGCGTTGGCCAACTCTCGCCCGGCCAGAAAGGCTTCAAAGCGATAGGTCAGGCGCGGGTTGTCGCTGCGGCGCTTGGCCAAGGGAGAGATCTCGACCGGGTAGTCTAAAACGAACATCGGCCCGGTAAGCTTGGGTTCGACGAACTCGGAAAAGACCTCATCCAGAGCCTGGCCGAACGTGGCCTTGGGAGCCAGCGTCAGGCCGGCCTGGCGTGCCATGGCGCGAGCCTCTTCATCGCTGTTGACGAGCGAGAAGTCAACGCCGGCGTGTTCCTTCACCAGGTCGAGCATGCGCGCCCGGGGCCACGGTGGCGTGAAATCCACTTCGTGTCCCTGGTAGATCACATGCTGTGTGCCGAGAACCTCCTGAGCCACATGGCTGATCAGGTTTTCGGTGAGGGTCATGATGCCCTCGTAGTCGGAGTAGGCCTCGTACAACTCGAGGAGTGTGAACTCCGGGTTGTGCTTGGTGGAGATGCCCTCATTGCGAAAGACGCGGCCAAGCTCATAAACCTTTTCGAAGCCGCCGACGATCAGCCGCTTGAGGTAGAGCTCCGTGGCGATGCGCATGAAGAGGGGCAGGTCCAAAGCATTGTGGTGGGTCTTGAAGGGCCGCGCCGTAGTCCCGCCGGCAATGGCCGCCAGCACGGGCGTCTCCACCTCGTAGAAGCCCTGCCCGTCCAGGTAGTTGCGGATGGCGCGGACGACTTTAGTACGAATGATGAAGGTTTCGCGAACTTCAGGATTGGCGATGAGGTCTACGTAGCGCTGGCGGTATCGGAGTTCCACGTCCTTGAGCCCGTGCCACTTCTCGGGCATAGGCCTGAGGGCCTTGGTCAGCAGGGTTAACTGCTCCACCTGGACGCTGATCTCGCCCCGCTTGGTCTTGAAGACCAGGCCGCGCACACCCACGATATCTCCGAGGTCGAGGATCTCAAAGATCTCGAAGGCGGCATCGCCGACGATGTCCTTCTTGACGTAAATCTGAACGCGGCCCGACTGGTCCTGAAGGTCGGCGAAGGCGGCCTTGCCATGACTCCGGATGGCGTTCAGTCGACCGGCCAGAGAGACGGACTTCCCCTCCAGGGAGGAAAAACCCTCGACCACCTCACGGGCGGAGTGGGAGCGTTGGTAGGCCTGACCAAAGGGCTCGACCCCAAGGGACCGAAGCTTGTCCAGTTTGTCGCGGCGGATCGCCATCAGGCGACCGAGGTCCTCGCTGCTCTGCCCCGCCTCCAGTTGTTCGTTGTGCTCCGTTTGTTCTGCCATCATTGCCTCCGTCCCGATCCGCCGGCCCTAATGAACAATGGCCAGAATCTTGAACTTCATGACCCCGCCCGGGGTGGTGACCTCCACGACGTTGCCGGCCTTCTTCCCCAGGATGGCCTTGCCGACAGGGGACTCGTTGGAGATCTTGTGGTCATCGGGATTGGCCTCGCTGGACCCCACCAATGTGACTTCCATGGTGTCGTTATACTCCAGGTCCTTGAGCCGCACGGTCGAGCCAATGCTGACCACATTCGGGTTGAGGTCGGTCTCATCCACCACACGGGCGTTTCGCAGCATCTTCTCCAGCGTAAGGATGCGTCCCTCAATGAAGGCCTGTTCGTTCTTGGCATCTTCGTACTCAGAGTTCTCGCTGATGTCACCGAACTCGCGCGCCTGCTTGATTCGTTCCGCGACCTCGCGGCGACGAACCGTCTTCAGGTGCTCGAGCTCTTGCTCCATCTTCTTCAGGCCTTCGACCGTCAGAATGACTTCCTTTTCGGCCACCTGTCTTTTCGCTCCTTTTGACGTTTCTCCCCCGAAGTCACAGTACCTATATGACTCTTCTCGGTCTGTTATACAGTCGCCGCGTTACGACGATTCGGCAACAAACCAAAAGTGCCAGACACTGGGCCTTGGCACTAGCGCGCGGCGATTATGAGGCACCTGCCGTTGTGGGTTTTTCGTGTTGGTTATTATAGGCGAGACACTGCCGCCTTGTCAAGAAACGCCTGACTTGCCAGAAGCCGACCGGGCGGGTCTTTCCCGCCCGGTCGTCCTCGCTCACCTGTTTTTAATCGGCCATACCGGCTCTGACTTCGGTCTGTGGTTCGGAGCGTCCCGGAAGGATGGCAGTACGGCGGGGCTCAGGCGCGGTTGTCAATCTACGCTGTGCGTTGGCCCTGATCTGGTCCACTTCGGACTGGCTGAGGGCCCTTTCAAAGCTGCGGAAGCCGGTGGTACGGAACCCGTGCTTGGCCGCCAGACGCTCCATCTCGTCCACCTGCGCCACCGTCAGATCGCGGCCCAGCGTGTAGGACTCATAGCGGTTCTCCAGGGCCAGGATCATGGTTTCAGCCATGCAGGCCATGACCGTCCCGGGCGGGAAGCCAAAGTTGAAGCCCAGGTCCACGTGGTCGCCGGGGACCTGCACCACGCCGCCGTCCAGGACGAGCACGTCGTCACGGGCCTCGGCCACCTGCCTGGCGACGTCCCGCGGGCGGGCCAGGTCACACACCACGGCACCCGGCTTGAGGTCCTCCGGCTGGATGATGGCGTCCACCGCGCTGGAACTGGAGAGAATCACGTCCGCCTGGCTGAGGGACTGACTGACGCTGGTGCTGACGCGCGGCACCAGTCCGGTGTGGCCGGTGATGGCCCGGGCCAGGCGGTCCAGCTTGGCTGGGTCGCGTCCCACCAGAGTCAGATGCCGAACCTCGCGGGCCAGGATCTGTGCCGCCACGGAGCCGATGGACCCGGTGGCGCCGACCACGGCTACCTCGCAGCGACCCAGGTCATGGCCCATGACGGTGGCCGCGCGGCGGGTCTCCTCCAGGCCGGTGGCCACCGTGTAGCTGTTGCCTGTGGTCACGGGAATGCTCAGATGCCTGGCGACAGTAACGCCCGCGTCCCCCACCACCTTGGTGAAAGCCCCCAGGCCGAGGACGCGTGCTCCTAACTTCTCCGCCATGCGGCCGGTCTGGATGATCTTCCGCAGGACTAGGTCCTCAGGCAGGCCAAGCATCTGCCGGCTGGTGAGGGGGCAGGCCACGAACCACCCATCGGCCTGGTTATGAACCGATTCCACGCCGCGGATCGGTGCCACTTTGATGGGCGGCAGACGCCGACTGATCGCTTCCATGACCGATTCGGGAAGGCGGCTGGTGATGGGAAACTTGCGGGCAAAGTATCCGGCGTCCAGCGGATGAATCATGAAAGCAAAGGTGCCCGTGTCCACGGTTTACCTCCTTGCGGCTCAGCGTCGGAGACACGCTGTTGATCCAGGCTACTTGATGCGGACCCCGGCAATGAGTTGGCGAAGCTGCTCGGGGTCGACCCGCTTGTCTTCTTCGATGGGCGACTTGCCGATGGACAGCGGCACCACCTCGCGGTCGAGGAGCGCTCCGACGATGCCTGCGCGCTTGTCGGACACCAGCAGGATGACCACGTCGTACTGCCTGACGTGAGCGACGATCTCCATGACCTCGTTGAACACGGTCAGCCCGTCGCGCTTCTGCAGGAAGGCGCGGCGCTCGGCCTCGCTGAGCAGGAAGACGTAGTCGACGCCCTCCTCCTCGGCGACGCGTCGCACCTCTTCCCTGTTGAGGATGGGGAAGCCCACCAGAGCGATGGTTGCGCCCTTGCGAAGCTCGCCCAGGCTCTCCAGCCGGGAGATGAACGTCCGGTCCAGGTGAAGACGGTCGGCCACCTCCTGCTGCGAGAACCCCTGAAAGCGCAGTTCCAGGATGCGGCTGACGGCGTCGTCAATCTTCCGCCGGCCCAAGACTTTTTCACCGATGCGGATGAACTCCTGGTCCACAGTCCTCACCTCTCCCAGCGCCAGGTCTGTGCACGAAGTTGTGTACAAGGCAAGTCTATCAAATCTTTCCATGACTCGCAAGAAAACATACCCCTCCGTCCCAAAAGGGGCGGAGGGGAATGACAGGAACGAAATGAGGACTGACCGGGGGACACCCCGTCGTCGCCCCATCGTAATGAGCTAGATCCGGCAGGAGGCCGGGGCCTCGACCTGGCGATCCTCGGCCGAAGCCGTCGCGCGCGCCTCCAGCAGAGAACGGAGCAGGCCCTCCATCTGTGGGACCGTCTCGGCGGCGTTGACGCGGCTGCGGGCTGCGGCAGCGCCGGGGATTCCCTTGGTGTACCAGGCAGCGTGCTTGCGCATCTCCCGCACGCCGATGTACTCACCTTTGATCTCCACCAGGAGGTGCAGGTGTCGCAGGGCCGTGGCGACGCGCTCTTCCGCGGTCGGCTCCGGCGGCACCTCGCCTGTGTGCAGGTAGTGCAGAGTACGGCTGAAGATCCACGGGTTGCCCAGTGAGGGGCGAGCGATAGCGATGCCGTCGCACCCCGTTTCCTCCAACAGTCGCGCCGCATCCTGAGGTGTCCACACGTCGCCGTTGCCGATGACCGGCACGGAGACCGCCTCCTTGACCCGACGAATGAGAGTCCAGTCCGCATGGCCTGTATAGGCCTGCGCCTTGGTGCGGCCGTGGACGGTAATCATGCGGGCGCCGGCCCGCTCCAGGCGCGGCGCCAGATCCGGCGCCACGATACTGTCCTGGTCCCAGCCGGTGCGCATTTTGACGGTGACAGGGAGGGGTGCCACGGCATCGACCACGGCCTCCACAACGGCCACGGCCACGTCGGGCTCCCGAAGCAAGGCCGAACCGCCCCGTCCCTTCGTGATTTTGGGGGCGGGGCAACCCATGTTGATGTCCAGGACATCGCAGCCGGTCTGAGCCACCAGGCGTGCCGCCCGGGCCATGCTGCCTGGATCGCCGCCGAACAGCTGCACGCTGACGGGGTGCTCGTCCGGGTCCAGGCGCATGATGCGGAAGGATTCGGATGCATTGTGAAGCAGGCCCTGGTCGCTCACCATCTCGGTGCTGGCCAGGCCCACGCCGTGTTCACGCAGAATGCGCCGGAAGGCCAGGTTGGTCACGCCGGCCATCGGCGGGGAGATCAGGGGCGCCTCAATAGTGAGCTTTCCGACTTGTATGGGCCGCAAAGGCATCAGCATGCACCTTCCGTGGCCCTATTATGCCCGAGCCGCTTCGGCTCGACAAGACACGTTTCTCAGAAGCCGGTGCCCATAGGGAAGGAGACGGCCAGCACCCAGGCCAGGGTCAGTGCCTTGAACAGGCCCAGGGACATGGACTCGCGCCGCCAGGTAAAGAGGATGGTGGTGACGGCGTCCAGGAGCGCGAGGATGCCAAGCAGAACGGGCATCGCAATGAGAACAAAAGAGGCCGAGCCCGGGAGCTTCAAGGAGGCGACCCAGGTGGCGGCGATGACCAGCTTTCCCAGGAAGGACAGAAGGAACGCGGCCAGGGGGCCGTACTGGCTGTGCACGGCGGCCCTGAGGTTTTCGTCGATGAGGCTGAACGGCAGGAGGAAGACCAGCAGCACCGCTGCCCGCCACGCCCTGGGGCCGATCGGCAGGGCGTTGGTGAAGGTGGCTGTCAGGGTCGGACCCAGCAGGACGAAGAACAGGGAGAATATCAGCAGACCGTAGAGAAACGACGGCCGACCCCGCACCGGGTCCAGGTTGGCGTGGGCCTGCTGCACCAGGGCGGGTTGGAACAAACGGCGCACGATCTCCAGCACAGCAAACAGGACGAACAGGTAGAAGGACAGGTAGTCGCTGACCATCAGCCGCAGGGCCGAGAGCGGGTGAAAGTAGGCGCCCACAACGATGGCCACCCCTCCGGCCAGCAGGTAGAGCAGTGGCCAGAGGTAGGGCCGCGGAGCGGCAGTTCCTGCCAGCGCGTACCCGGGGACAACCCCGGCCAGGCCGGCGGCGGCGCCCAGAAAGACCAGCAGGGCGCCCGCCACGAGGGTGAAGCCCCAGCCCAGGGCGGTGGCCCGGCGGGGGTCGGGGCGCGGTTCCGGACCATTGGGGCCGAAGGTCAGGTCCAGCCAACGCCCGATGTCCGTCAGGGCGGCGGCGTCATAGAGAATGGTGATGTGGTTGCGCCCCGGCACCCTGATGCCGGTCACGGCCCTACCCTGCCTCAGGTCCTGCCCGGGGAAAGCGGGGGAGGCGGCGGGCAGGGGGGACTGGCCGGCGTTCGCGAGGACCTTCTGGAACGTGCTTCGCACGGTGGCCAGGTCGCGGTCCGCCGCCAACAGCAGGACGTTGCGGGGACGGCCCGGTTCGATCTGATCCGTGATGCTGGAGAACAGCACCGTGGCGGCCACCCTCTGGTCGCGCCGGGCCGTTTCGGCGGCGATGTAGGTGCCCATGGAGTGCCCCACCAGGGCGATGCGTTCCGGCCGGGCCTCGCCCGAAGCCACCAGGTCATTGATCAGGACCTCGATGTCGTCCGGCGCCCCGGTGCGCTGCAGCAGGGCCGGATTGTGGCCGTGCCCCGAGACGTCCACCAGGTAGGCGCGGTGGCCTGACTGCGCCAGGTAGACGCCGAAGGGCCGCATCAGCTCCTTGCTCCCGGCGAAACCGTGGATGACGATGACGGCGGGCGCGTCGGGAGAGCCGCCGCCGTGGGGCGTGTACACGGCCACCGGCATGGGCCCGTGCGGGGTGGGCTCTTGTCGGAGGGTCACGTCAATGCCGCCTCGCGCCCGGGATAGACCCCACCAGCCGAGGCCGTTCAGGGCCAGCCCGGCTGCCAGCAGAGTCAGGGCCACCGTGCGCCGCAAGGTACGTCGTTCAGCCATCAACCTTCACTCCTGCTGCAAGGTCGGGGTCGGGAACCGGAGTTGTACAGGCGCGTCTCGTCCTTGCTTTTCGGGGGCCCCCCTGCTCTTATCCTCCCGCTTGTTCCGGGGCCTGGATTCTGCTACCCTGGGGTTACATTCGGGATGGGAGGCGTTTCCTGTGAAGGTAACCTTTCTCGGTCACTCCAGCTTCCAGTTGGAGAGCGGCGCCTTTCGGGTGCTGGTGGACCCCTTCCTCTCCGGAAACCCAAAGGCAGCGGCCAAAGCGTCGGACCTGAACCCCACCCACATTCTGCTCACCCACGGCCATGGCGACCACACCGGCGATGCCGAGGACATCGGACGCCGCAGCGGTGCGCTGGTCATCACCACATTTGAATTGGCCGGCGTCCTGGAGGAGAAGGGCCTCAAGACGCACCCCATGGCGGTCGGAGGCGGGCACGATTTCGACTTTGGACGGGTGCGCGTCACGCCCGCCTTCCATGGGGCGGGCGTTCCGGGCGGAAGCCCGGCGGGCTTCATCTTCCGTCTGGAAGGAAAGGCGGTTTACCACACCGGGGACACGGGGCTCTTCAGCGACATGAAGCTGTTGGCCCAGTTGGAGAAAGTGGATCTGTTCCTGGTGCCCATCGGCGACAACTACACAATGGGGATCGACGACGCGGTGGTGGCGGTCGACTTTGTCCGCCCACGGGTGGTGGTCCCCATGCACTACAACACCTTCCCCCTCATTCAGGCCGACCCCCAGGAGTTCAAGCGCAAGGTCGAGGCCAGGGTCCCCGATACGAAAGTGGTCATCCTGGACCCCGGGCAGAGCTTGGACTTCTGACGCCGTTATGGCGCCTGCGACGGCAAGGCCCTCCGCACCGGCGGAGGGCCTTTTGGTCTTGCTGCTGGTGGCGGAAGCGCGGCCCGGAATACCCGCTCAAGCATCCCGAAAGCAGTTGTGAGAGCGCTTTGCCTCCACCAGGCAAATGAGTCTGAGGGGAATCAGGACCGCCCGTCCCCGGCGGCGAACGCGCAGGAAGTCGCCCCCGACGAACACCAGCCTGCCGATGACGATCTCGCAGACGGTGACCACGCGAACGCGCCGCCCCACCAGGCGGGCGACGGCGCCGGCGAACGTGGCGAGCGGATTGGGATAGGGATCCGGTGGATAGGGCGGCCAGCCGGCTTGCACCGCAGGGCACCTCCCCGCAGGGATTGCTGCCCTTCAGCCTATGCAGTACCGTGCCGTTCGGCGACATAATCCTTGAGCGGTCCCCGGCCGTGCGCAGCCGGGTCTAGACTTCGCCCTCTGTCGGCAGGATCTTTGGCCCCGGGTCGAACCGAAGCGTGACTTCCTGCAACAGGAAATCGACGGCCTTCTTCAGCGCCACGCTGTCGCCGCTGGTGTTGAAGTAGACGCCGTGGTGCTCGCGATCGACCACGGTCAGCTGCCCCTGGTCCGGGAACTGGAAGCACCAGGCCTTGGCGAAGGGCGAACCCTGACCGCCGTGGACGCTGGGGACGCCCAGCAGGCCGTTAACCACCAGCGAGGCGGTACGGGGGCGGCGCTTCACAAGCTTGATCCAATCGTCGTAGCGGTAGCCCCCGAAGCGGCCGGGGACCTCGTCGCTCGTGACCCAGATCTTGTAGTGCAGGAGCAGTTCCTGGGTGCTCATCCCATCACTCTTCCACGATGACGATGGCCCCGAAGGGGCACATCTCGTCTATAATGCGGCGAACCCTCTGCTCGAATTCCGGCGGAACCGGATCGAGCAGGACCACTGATGGCTTGAGGCCCTCCTGGAAGAAGACCTCCGGACAAATAGTATGGCAGGAACCGCAGCCGATGCAGTCGGCTTCGTTCACCTTGACGCGCATGCGAACTCCTTTCTCATCCGGTCCGCGGGAAGTACTGCAGGGCCCAAAAACACGCCATCCGCAGGTTTGGTCGGAAAGGGCGTTCTGCGCCTTATTCGACGGCTCGTCCATCAAATCCTCCGCTCACCGTCTCAGGGGATTGGACCCTGTGGGGTGAAGTAGACGGCCGAGTTCGGTGTCCAGGGAAGGGATGGTTGACTTGAAACAGTTGGGCATCGCCTCAATGGTGGCTCTGATCATCGCTCTGGGAGTGGCCCTCTGGCGGCTGGCCGGGGTGGGCGCTCTGGGCGAATTGACCCGGTTTACACCCTTTGCCGTGGGAGCCCTTGCACTCGTCATCGGCGGCGTGCTCCTGATGAGCCTGGGACAGGCCCGATGGATGTCCAGGCTGTCGCGTCGGGGTCCGCACGGGGAGGACGGAGAAAGTCATGCAGAACGGAGCGGGGAGCAGAAGGAAAAATAAGGAAGTGCGCGAAACAGGGTGTATACACTTCTGCCTGCTATGGGAGGTCAACCATGCCGCACCGCGTACACCCTGGCAGTCCCGCGTGCCGCTTTGACTGCCTCCATTCTCGCCAGCACATGCAGAGCGACCCTATATGCGACCTGACGGGCAGCCGGCCGCTTCTGCAGAAGTCCGTGTGCCCCTCGTTCGAGCCCAAGGGACGGCAACGCCGCAAGTGGTCGCGCCGGGACCTCGAGGCCATGCTGGAACATCAAGAGGAGCCGGTTGCTGCGGTGCCACCCTCACCCCAGCCGCCTGCGGACCGCCCGATCCTCGTGGTGGAGGATGACCCGAGCATCGCCGGGTTCGTGCGCTGCACCCTGGAGGAAGAAGGGCACAGCGTGGTGGTGGCGGCCACGGGGGTTGAGGCCCTGGCCACGGCCCAGACCGCGCAGCCCTGGCTGGTGCTGCTGGACATCGGCCTCCCGCAGATGGACGGCTGGACGGTGGCGAACCACCTGCAGAGCACCCTGGGCGAGGGCTATCGCCTGGTGCTGATGTCCGGCCAGAGGACCAACGCGGAGCGGGCCCAGTTGCTGGGCGCGGCAGACTGGCTCTCCAAGCCCTTCGGCGTGGGCGACTTGCTGTCGTGCGTCGGGCACGGGCCGTTGGGCTCCGTGGGGCGCGGGCCGCACAGCCACGACGTGGCGGTCTGACCGGACGAACGGGCCATTGAGGTTTGCAGCGCAGGAAAGGGAGCCGTAGGGCTCCCTTTCCTGCGCACCGGTGGTTCAGAGCCGGGCCGGTGTGGCGGCAGGCGAGGCTGGCTGCCGGTGCGCCCCGGATCTTGGTTCACGAGTCCCGGGGCGCAACCCGCCCCACCCAGAGTACGGCGCGCTCGCCCGTTTCACGCAGAGTGTGCAGGGCGGCACGGCAGGACAGGGCAACGGCGCCCGAGGTCAGGTGAGGGGCCGACATCTCCACATCCTGGTGGTACGCCTCGGCGTCGCCGGGATTCGCCTCAGCTGCCGTCAGCAGTCGGACGGGCAGCCACTCGTGGCCGGCCAGGGGAAGGCCCCCGGCGTGGCGGAGGCGGCAGAGGGCGGGGTAGTCGGCGGCAGGCCGGAAAGCCTCGTCGGCGGTGGCGAAGCCGAAGAGTCGCAGGGCGGCCTGGTTGATGCCGGTCACCTGGCCGGAACCGTTCAGGACCAGAGTGGGGTCGGGCAGGGCGTCGAATAGCTCTGCGATAAGGTCGGTGGAAGGTGACCGGGCCGGACCCGACTCGTCCCCAGCCCGCGACCGGCCCCCACCCCGGCCGGCTGCCAGCGGCTCCAGGACGGCCACGACGGCGGGTGCCCCGGCCGGCCCCTGAAGGGGTTCTGCCCTGACCAGGACTTCGACCGACTCGCCGGAGGGCCGTTGCAGCCGAGCGGCGACGCGGCACGGCGATCCGGACGAGAGGGCGGACCCGACCGGATCAAAGCCGACTCCCTCGCCGTCCGCGGAGAAGAAGGTCACTCCTGTCCCCGGCCAGGCCTGACCCCGCTCCAGGCGCCGTCCCAGAAGACCCTCGGCCGGAGCATTGCCTGCCGCTACCCGGCCGTTACCGTCCAGGGCCACGACAGCCAGCGGTAAGGATCCCAGGAGGAACTCGGCACGCCGCCGCGCCCCATCCGTCCGGCGGGTCCAGCGGCGGAGGCAGGCCGTGGCGTTGAAGGCGATGGCGAGGCCCAGCAGAGGCCAAACGACGGTCATGTCTCGCTCCTTCCCGGGCGGCACAGCGGCCCCCTGCGTTGGATAAGACTTCTCCCGTCTTCCAGTAATTCCCTTCCGCCTGGCGGCGGCGGTTTCGGCAGGGACGGCAGGAGCAGTGGCGACATAGTATGGTCCGGGGATTACGTATCCCAGTACATCCGCAAAGGAGAAAGATCGATGCGCCACACGATTCAGGCCCCTCCCTTCCTACCCCCCCAGGGGTTCCCGGGGCTGCCGATGATGCCGACGGCGCCCAGCGGACCGGCGACACCGTCCGGCCAGGGCGCCTTCCCTGGCCAGGGCATGCCTGGGATGGGCATGCCTGGGATGGGTGTGCCTGGGATGGGCATGCCTGGGATGGGCATGCCCAACATGGCGATGCCGGCCTTCGGTGGGATGGGCATGCCCAACGCTCAGGGCTTTCCAATGGCCTTCGGCGGCGCTCCCCAGGGCATGGTCGGCATGCTGCCGATTTCCGGCGTTGCGCCGCTGGGCGCCCTGCCGTTCCAGGGCCCGCCGCAGGTGATCCCGACTCCTCCCGGCGGATGGCCCACCATGACGGCCCCTCCTGGAGGTCCCCTGTCCGGTTTCTCTGCCCTTCAGGGCGTGCAGCCGGGCGGGGCGCAGACTCGTCCCTTCCAGGGCTGGACGACGGGACGCGAGGAGTCCTGAACCTAAAGGGTCAGGAGCAGCGGGAACGGCAAAGGGACCGGAACCCTCGGGTTCCGGTCCCTTTGTGCCTACTTCTTGCGAGCGGCCGTCACCCTGCGGCCGCGCGTGCCAGGGCGTACCTTCACCCTCGCCCGGCCGAGGTGGCGCATGTAGACGGAGCGCAACTCCCGCACCAGTGACCTGGCCTGCTGCGGAGTCAGGATCTTGATCTGCCTGTGGCAGCCCGGGCACCGGTAGCTGCCGGCCCGCATCTGCTCGCCGCTAACGTTGGACTTCCGTCCACAGGACATGCAAACCATTTCCATCGGCCATCCCCCCGCTTTGCCCAGGGGTCGTGCCCCCGGTTAACGGTACATAATATGGAGACCCGGCGGGAGGTGACACACCGCGGCGCCCTGGTGCATTTCGTTAACGCATGACAGCCCTAGCATTTGCCCAAGCTACGTCTGAGTCCACCCGTGAAATGAGGTGCTGCGGTGAATTGGTTTGGATGGGTGCTGCTCATTGCCGCCGTGGGAGGCGTCCTGTGGTGGCTGTCCGGCGGCAACCGTACCGCCGTCCGTACCGGCCCGAAGGGGCCGGCAGGCCGGGGGCCGGCAGGCCGGGAGTCGGCGCGCAACGTGGACCATGCGGACGAGCACGGGGATCAAGAGTCGCCCCACTAGGGGCGGAGACCGAAAAGAGAAGCGGGGAGTTCGCCCGAAATCGGGCGGTCCCCGCTTCTTGGAGTTGGGAGATGGGCTAGGTGGGAACGTTGTGCCCGGCGGCGATTGTGCGGTACTCCTCAACTTGAGCCTGCCGGTCCTCCTCGCTCCAGCCCAGGCTCCCGGCCATGAGGCGCGACACGGTTTCGACGGCCGACAGTCCATGGTCATCGCTGAAGATGAGCAGGGCGGAGCGGCGGTCCATAAAGTCCACCAGACTTCCCGCCATCTCCCGCTCGATAGCCAGCCGGACCTCGCCGCGCACGGCCGGGACGCCGTCCGCCAGAGGCTGCAGCCATTCCGCATCCTCGTCGCCCATGGCCAGCAGCTCCCTGACCCGATTGCCGTAGAGCCAGGTGATGCGCTCTGCCGTCCGCTCAGAGATGCCGCGCTGGAGCAGTTCGGCCATCCTGTCGCGGCGGAAGGCAATGAAGTCCGTTCCGCCAAGATTGCCGCCGGGCAGCGGCACCTCGGCGGTGCGATGATTGTCGCCCAGATCATAGCCCAGTTCCCTGGCCACATGCTCCATGACCCGGTCGGCCATGGGCCGGTAGGTGGTGAGCTTGCCGCCGGCGATGGTCAGCAGGCCCTCTGGGCTGCGCCAGACCTCGTCGTGGCGCGAGGTGTCGCGGGGGGACCTGCCCTCCTCGCCGATGAGCGGCCGCAAGCCGGCCCAGGTGGAGACGATGTCGCCCTCCTTCAGGCCGAGGGAAGGGAAGCAGTCCTGGGCCATTCTGAGGACATCGAGAACGGCGGCGCGGTCTGCCGTAGGGCGGTCCAGGCCGCCCTGGTACGCCTCATCGGAAGTCCCCACATAGACGAAGTCCCAGCGCCGAATGGCGAATCCCTCCCGGCCGGAGGGCGACTTGAGGGCGATGGCTCCCTCCAGCGGCAGTCGGCCGGCAGGGAATAGCAGATGAACGCCCTTGGAGGGCATGAGGTGTTTGGGGGGCGGCGTCACGCCCAGATGCATCGTCTCCTCCGCCCAGGGACCGGTAGCGTTCACCACCACGCGCGCCCTCACGTCAAAGGCCTCGCCGGTGAACTCATCCCTGACGCGCGCGCCGGTGAGCTTGCCATCCCGGACGAGGAACTCCACCAGGGGGGCGTGGTTGGCCACCGGAGCGCCGTGCTGCGCGGCGGACAGCGCATTCTCCAGGGTCAGTCGGGCGTCGTCCGTGATGTATTCGCCGTACTCCACGGCGCCGATGGCGGGGCCGCGCAGGGCCGGGACCTTGGCCTGCAGGGCCTCGGTGCCCAGGAAGCGGTGTCCCTCTTCAGGCGTGGCGCCAGCCAACTTGTCGAACATCCAGAAGCCGGTGCGGAATTTGGTCAGGCTCTCACCCTTGTGGAGCGGAAACAGGAAGGGCAGGGGGTGAACCAGGTGCGGGGCGATGGAGCGAAGGACCTTGCGCTCCCGGGCCGACTCCCGTACCAGGCCCACGTCTCCGTAGGCCAGGTACCGGATGCCCCCGTGGACCAGTTTGGAGGAACGGCTGGACGTGCCGTAGGCGAAGTCGACCTTCTCCACCAGGGCCACCTTGAGGCCGCGTAGAACCGCGTCCCGGGCCAGACCCGAACCGGTGATGCCGCCGCCGATGATGAGCAGGTCGAACTCCTCCTGCGCCATTCGCCCCAAAGCGGTGCGACGTCCCTCGGGGCTAAAGGGATGGATGACCATGACATTCAACTCCTTGCCTCCTCCTGTTCCCTACGGGCGCGGCGGCTCCTGACCGGAAAGGGGCAGCAGGGTGCCTGGGTTCATGAGCCCCTTCGGATCCAGCGCGGACTTCAAGCTCTCCAGGACCTTGTAGGAGGTGCCCAGCTCGGCCGGCATCCAGGGGGCGCGCATCTTACCCACGCCGTGGTGGTGGCTGATGGTTCCCCCGCCGGCCAGGGTGGTCTCCATGACCCGCGACCAGATGGCCTTGTAGACGCGCTCCACCTCCGCCGGATTCCGCGGCGGCTGGGCGCCCAGGATGAAGTAGAGGTTGGTGCCCTGGGGGTAGCTGTGCGAGGAGTGGCCGGAGACGACGATCAGCTCCGGCACCTCGCGGCGGAGGCGCTCAGCGACGCGCTCGTAGATGCCGGCGATGTCCGTCCACCTGGCGGACACCTCGATGGTGTCGACGATGAGGCCGGCGCGGATAAACTGCTCGAACTCATGCACGTCGTTGCGGTGCTCCAGCCAGGCCTCCACCGGCGCTGGCCCAAGAGGGTGTAGGCCGGCGGCGAGGGCGGTGCGGTCCAGCGCCCGGCCTTCCGCCTGGGCGTAGCCCTCGGGACCCTCGGACAGCAGCAGCAGGATCGACTCGCCCTTGTTCACGACGCTGGCGTAGCCGCGCTCCGCCTCGATCTCATCGTGCAGGCGCACCACCGCGGGCCGCCAGCCATCGTGCAAAAAGCGGTGAATGACCTCCATCCCGGTGCGCATGGTGGGCACGGCGTAGGCCTGCAGCCAGCGGTCCACGGGGCGCGGGAACACCTTCACCGTCACTTCGGTGATGACGCCGAAGGCCCCCTCGGATCCCAGCCAGATGTGGCGCAGGTCCGGGCCGGTGGCGCGCCGCGGCACGTCCTTGATGCGCATGACCTGGCCGTCCGGAAGAACGGCTTCCAGACTGACCAACAGGTCCTCGATGTTGCCGTACTTGGTGGAGAATTGGCCGGCACTGCGGGTGGCCACCAGGCCGCCCAGCTGGGCCACGTCGATGGACTGCGGGTAATGGCCGGTGATATAGCCGCGCTCATTCAGCCAGGCCTCGAGTTTGCCGAGGAAGACGCCGGGCTGAACGGTGACGGTCAGATTGTCCTCGTCCAGGCTGAGGATCCGGCTCATCTCACCCAGGTCCAGGACGACGCTGTCCGGTCCCGGCTTGGCCCCGCCCAGCACGCCGGACCCGCCACCGTAGGGCACGGTGGGCACGCCCTGTCGATACAGGTGGGCCAGGACCCGGGCCACTTCATCGGTACTGCGGGGCCGGACCACGCAAAGGGGAGCGGCAGGCTGGGCGCCCATGGCCAACTGCACCAGGGGCAGCGGCCAGGTGTCCAGAGACCGCTTGGCCAGGGTCTCGGTATCCGTGGCGACACGGTCGTGTCCCATCAGAGACTGGAGTCCGGCCACCACGCTGTCGCGGGATGGGCTCACGGGCAATACCTCCAATTGAGCAGAATCGTCGCTGCTGCGTTGGACCTCCCAAGGTTATCTGATTGGTCTTGTACAGATTTCTGTACAAGTCTATTGTCTCTCTTTTCGAGGCATTCCTGCAAGGGCCCGAGGGCGTTCCGGGCCTGTCCCCGACCGCGCACGGCGTCATCACGACCGCCTGTACAACGGTCATGTCAGCCTGGACGCCATCTGCTACAATGAGGCGGGCAACACCAGAACCGGGCTGAACGGCCCGGACGGGGAGGCATTCCGCCTTGCTTCACCGTTATGGCTCGGTCGCCGTCCAACTGGCCACGCGCCTGCTGGCCATGCGGCCGGGTGACCGCATCGACTCCATCGGCCAACTGGCAGCCGACTTTCAGACCGGACGCGGCACCGTGCAGACCGCCCTGCGCCTCCTGACGAAGGAGGGTGCCGTGGAACTGGAGACCCGGGGCAGTCTGGGGTCCTACATCCGGTCGCTGGACCAAGACCGTCTTCTGACTGTCTCCGGCCTGTCGCCGATCATCGGTGTCATGGCCGTGACCTATTCGCGGCGGTTCCAGGGGCTCGCCGCCGGACTCACCCGGGCCTTCGAGCAGGCGAAGCTGCCGCTGGTGCTGGCCCACCTGCGCGGCGGCAAGAACCGCCTGCATTTCCTTCGCACGGGTCGCTGCGACTTCGCCGTGATCTCCCGCCTCGCCTGGCAGGAGGAGCAGGGCGTGGGCGACCTGGAACTCCGGCTTTCCTTCGGCCCCGGTTCCAACGTGGGCGACCATGTGCTGGTGCTGGCGTCGCCTCAGGCGAAGGGCATCGTCGACGGCATGAAGGTCGGCGTCGACCCCTCCTCCTCCGACCACATGCACCTCACCCTGGAAGAGTGCAGGGGAAAGGCCGTACGGCTGGTGGAGATCTCCTATGCCCAGGCTCTGCCCAAGCTTCAGGCCGGGGAGATCGATGCCACGGTGTGGGATTCCGGCGTGCCCCTCCCAGCCTCGCTGGGCCTGGCCATCGCCCCGCGGGAGCGCCGCGACCCGTCAGGTGACCCCGACACCGAGGCCGTTCTGGTCACCCGCTCCCAAGCCGGGCCCCTGGGTGACCTGATCCACAGGCGTGTGGAACCCGGGCTGGTGGCGGAGGTTCAGCGCCGGGTCCTGGCCGGCGAGGAGTTTCCCATTTTCTAGTGTGCGAACCGCGTTCATGCCGAAATAGCCAATTCCTTCCGATAAAGAGGAATCCAGTCGGATTTAGTCGAAAGAGGCCAGCGGGAAGTGCCTGCCAGAAGGCGGGGACGCTCCGATTCCTCCTGGAGGTGAGCCGATGCGAGGCGTGCGGCTGAACCTGACGGTCAAGACTCTGATCATCATGGGCATCGCTGGCATCCTGGTCATCAGCGTCATTGTCGGCATCGGACTCCTCCTGGTCTTCCAAGCCGCCGAAGCCATGGGCGTGACGCCGGCGGTCTCTTCGCCGCTCCTGCACTCGCTTGGCCTGAAAATGCTGGGTGTGTCCGTTTTCATGGCCTTCGTCGGCGCCTGCTTCGCCTACGGGCTCTCCCGATTCATGACCGCGCCGGTGGTGCGCCTCACGGGCGTCGCCGCCCAGGTCGCCCAGGGCGACCTGACCGTGGCTGTTCCCCGTTACACCGGCAACGATGAGATAGGCGACCTGACCGTGACCTTTGAACGCTTGCTGCAGATGCTGCGCGATCTGATCGGCAGCCTGCAGGAGGCGGCGGGGACGATGGCGGGCACATCCGAGTCGCTCGGTGCCACCACGCAGCAGGCGGATCGGGCCAGTGCCGAGGTCAGCCGCCGGATGGCGAAGGTGCTGGAGGACTCACGGCATGAGGCCGAGTCCCTGGCCGCCACCGGGCAATCCCTGCAACAACTTCAGGAGGCCATCTCCCAGATTGCCGCGGGCGCACAGGAGCAGGCGGAGTCCGTCTCACGGGTGACGTCCCTGGCCGGCGACGTGGCGCAGGGAGGCGAGGCCGCAGCCGCTGTCGCGGCCAAAGCCAGCGAGGCCGCCCTGCTTGCCCGGGACGAAAGCGTGGCGGGCCGGGCGGCGGTGGACCAGACCATCCGGGGCATGGAGCAACTGGCGGAGACGGTTCGCCGCTCTGCAGCCAGTCTGGCCGAACTGGGGCAACGCTCCGCCTCGGTGCGGGAAATCACGGCCCTGATTACGGACATCGCCGAGCAGACCAACCTCCTCGCCCTCAACGCCGCCATCGAGGCGGCCAGGGCGGGTGAACACGGCCGCGGTTTCGCCGTGGTGGCGGAGGAAGTGCGCAAGCTGGCGGAGCGATCGGCTGCCGCCATTCAGGACGTTGAGCGGGTCCTGGGAGATATCCAGGCGGAAATCGCCCGTAACATCGAGGAGGGCGGCCGGACGCTCGACCTGACGGAATCGGCCCGGGCCTTATCCCACCAGGCCGGTCAGGCCCTGGAGCGCATTCAGGAGCAGACCCGGTTCGCCGAGGAGCGGGTGCAGCAGGCTGCAGCGGCGTCGCGCGACAGCGCCGCCCGGGGCCAGGCCATCAGCCAGGCGGCGGAGCAGGTCGCAGCGGTGGTGGAGGAGAACAGCGCAGCCACGGAGCAGATGGCCGCAGGCGCTGCAGCCGTCATGCAGACGGCCTCCGCCGCAGCCTCCCAGGCCTCCGAGAACGCTGCAGCGGCAAACCAGGTGACGGAAGAGATGCGTCGCGTGGCGGAGGCCGTCGGTCAGGTGGCCGCGGCTTCCGGCGAGCTGCTGCGCCTGTCGCGGGACGTGCAGGGCAGAATCTCACAATACCGCGCCTAGTCTCTCGGATTGCAGGTAGCACGTCGCCACGGAAGCGAGGCACGCCGGCTGCGACTGGTGATCGCCGTCATGGCCGTGATGGTAGCCGAACGTCACCAATGCCGATGCGCCTTTTCCAGCCACTTCTGCTTTCCGAAGAGACATAACGTGCGATATGATAGGGTTGTTTGTACGTTTGTCGTGTCGTTGCACTGTCTTGCGACAGAGCGGCCTTCGGAGGTGTTCTCTCTGACACAGGTCGGCTGGAAGACCGCCATCCTCGCAGGTCTCGTCTTACTCGGTCTCGCCCTGGCTCTTACGGCCCTCCGGACCTGGCCCGGCCAGGCCGGAGCGTCTCCCACGGCGGGCAGGCCGGTTTACCCCTCGCCGCCCCCTTCCCCCGGAGTGAGCGCTCCGGAACAGGCCGCCCCTGTCGGACCTGGCCTGGAAGGTGCTCGCCCGCCAGAGGCCCCGGCATCCGGAGGGGCTCCGTCCGGCGGCCATGTGAGCAAGGCCGCGGGTTTGGCCGGACTGACCATTGTGGTCGACCCCGGCCACGGCGGTGACGTCTCCTGGAACGGGGGCGCCACTGGCGTCACGGGCCTGCAGGAGAAGGACGTCAACCTGGCCCTGGGCCTGTCCCTGCGGGACGCGCTGGAGAAGCTGGGCGCCCGGGTGGTCATGACCCGAACGACCGATGCCCCCGCCGCGTTCACCGGAGCCCCGGACGAGGACCCGCTGGAGGCCACGACGAAGATCACAGCCGCCAGCGGCGCTGATCTGTTCGTCTCGCTCCACGGCAACTGGTGGGAGGACCCGTCGCCTGAGGGCATCGAGACCTATTATTACCCCGGCAGTCAGAAGGGGCGGGCCGCCGCCACGGCCCTGGCGAACGCACTGGCGAAGGCCACGGGGCTGCCGACGCGAGGGCCCCTGGCCAACGACTATCACGTCCTGCACCACCACGAGGTGCCCGCTACGCTGCTGGAGATCGGCTACCTGTCCAACCCGGATGACGAGGCCCTGCTGCGGACCAACGCCTTCCGGGCCAGGGTAGTGGCAGCCGTCGTCGCCGGCATCCGCGACTACTTCCATCGCTGATAACGGCCCCTTTAACGAAGGGAGACCGGGGCGCAGACCCCGGTCTCTTCGCATTTCCCGCAGGTTCCATCAGGCACGCCCCGGTCCCTGGCCCACCCGGTGCGCCGCGCCAAAGCGGATGGTGACGCCTCTGGCGGTCGTCACCGGGGCCGAGGCCGGTGGAGCTGGGGACGGTAGTGCCGTGGGCGGCCCAGCCTGGCCCGGCGCCGTTGCCTCTTGCGCCGCCGGCAGCCGTTTCAGCAACACCAGCGGGGTCTGCTGATCGTCATTCCCCTGG
>CALMNP010000207.1 GCA_937868875.1 uncultured Bacillota bacterium
CCTTTATGCGGCTCCCTGACCCGACCCGCGCGGAACCAGGTCGACCGCCGGGATGTCGCGCCACTCGGAAGAGACGTCGGGAAAGCGGGCCAGGTCGACAAATCCCTGAATGTCCTGCAGAGGGTCGAATCCCAGGTGCCGCGCCTTGCGAAGCCAGTAGGGCGACCCGGTCCGGGGGTGGAAGTGCCAGCGGACCACCTGGCGCACCCACTCGTCCAGATCGGGCGGCGTCCGGGTCGGGTCAGGGAGCCGCATAAAGGACCTCCTTCCCCCGGCTGACCAGGTTTTCAATAAGCCCGTCGGAAGGCCCGGCGAAGAGCGACCCGGGGTGAAAGCAAACGCCCCACCAGGGCCGCCGCCGATGGCGCCAGGCCAGGGTTTCGTCATGCTCCGTCCAGGCCTCGGTTGATAGGTATTCAGGCAGGTCAGCCGGCAGGTATGAGTCGTAGCGCATGACGTGCAGCGGGTCAGGAAGGCCGGCCAGGGGTCCGAGCCCACTATGGCGCACCAGGTCCACCTGGCCGTGGCGGGGTGGCGTCGAGGGGCGTGACAGGCAGCCCAGCCGCACGGCCAGCAGGTGCGCCGGCCGGCCCACCGCCAGCAGCGGCTGTCCGGCATCTCCGAGGATCTCAGCGCTGCCGGCCGGGAGGCCCGCTCCTGCCCCCCCAGCCGACCCCGGCGGCAGGTCCATCCCGGTGAGAATCACCACGTCCCATCCGTCCGCCCCCACGACGGCCTCCCGTGTCCAATCCACAAACGCCGGTGCGGCGCCCAGCCGGTGCAGAGCGCCGGCCAGATTCCAGGCCATGGGGTGGCCGTCGTGGAGCAGAAGAATGCGCGCCGTCATATGCCTCTCACCCCCAGGGCGGCCAGGGCGGCCCTGGCCTTGTTCTGGCACTCCCGGTACTCCTCCGCCGGGTCGCTCTCCAGGACGATTCCAGCCCCGGCCTGCACCGAGCCGGCGCCCGCACGCAGCAGCAGGCTGCGGAGCACGATGTGGCTCTGCAGGTCGCCCCCCGGCGTCAGGTGCACGACGGCTCCGGCGTAGAGGCCGCGCGATTCCGGCTCCAGGCTGTGAAGCAGGGCCAGGGCCTGGTCGCGGGGCGCCCCTACCACGGTCGCGGCGGGCGAGCAGGATGCCAGCAGGTCCAGGGCGTCCCTGCCCGGCGCCAGCGTCGCCACGAGGGCCGAAGCCAGGTGCATGACCTGGGGCCACGGTTCGATGGCCAGCAGTTCCGTGGGCTGGACCGAGCCCGGCAGGCAGACCCGCGCCAGGTCGGCGGCAGCCTGGTCCACCGCGATGCGGTGCTCGGCCCGGTCCTTGCTGCTCGCCTCCAGTCCCTGCCGCAGGGCCAGATCCTCCGCCCGATCGAGGCCGCGCCGGCGCGTCCCGGCCAGGGGGCGCATGCGAACGCGGTCGCCCCTCTTGCTGACCAGGGGTTCGGGGGAAGCGCCGATCAGGGCCCAGTCGCCCCAGTCCAGGAGGTACATGAGCGAGGACGGGTTGGACCGGCGCAGCCTGTCGAAGACGGGGAACAGTTCGCCCCTGTAGGGCACTCTCAGACGCAGGCTCAGCACCGCCTTGGACAGGGTGCCGGACCGTATCGCCGCCTGGACCCCCTCCACGGCCCGGGCGAACTCGCCCAGGGACCAGTTGCTTCTCGCCGACGGCGGCGGGGCAGGTGCGAGCGGGGGCGTCCGGGTGGATGCCGCTGCGCGCCGCCATGCCGGCGGCTCCTCCGGCTGAGAGCCCGCTGACTCTCCGGCCCTTGGGGAATCCAGCCCCAGGTGTTCGGCGGCCCAGGCCTCAAACTGGTCCAACTGGGCTTCGGCTTCGCCGGCCCGTCGCAGGGGCAGGTTCACCGCCAGCCAGGCGGGGCCGCCGGGGCGCCACAGCAGCACCCGGCCGGGCAGAAAAAAGGCCGCCCGCGGGTCCTCGCTGGGCAAGGGGTCCGTCAGGAAAGCGTCGTGGGCCACCACGCCGACGACCCCACCCAGCAGGTCCCGGACGCCTTCGGAAGCGGCGCCGCCCCATTCCAGCACGTCCCGGCGCAGAGTCTCCAGGATAGGGTTGGTCCAGCGGCAGACCGGGTCCCACCCGGCCATCAGCCAGCCCTCGTCCTGCCAGCGGATACCCTCCAGGAGGGCCCGCGGCGGCCTCCCGGGCAGGGCGGACCAGAGCCTCTCCAGACGCAAATCCGGCAGGGTCGTCTGCCGGACTGCCGTGGTCCATGGTTTCTTGCCGGACATGTCAGGCGCCCTCCCGGCCGTCGTCTTCGAGCAACGCCACCGCACGCACCGGAGCCGCCTCGACCCCGTCCACGCGGGTGGGCAGGGCCACCAGTTGGAAGGGTCGGCTCACCGGCAGGGCCGCCAGGTTGCGCAGGTACTCGAGGATGGGGATACCGGCGGCAAGCAGGGTGCGATGTACCGGGGCCTGCGGGTCGCCGGGCTTTTCCGTCAGGCAGTCCAGGCCCACCAGGGCGGCGCTGTGCTCCACGGCCCAGCGGGCTGCGCTCTCTACCAGATAGGGCGGCTTCTGCCAGAAGTCCGGGTCGCCAAAAGAGCGGTCGTGGTAATCCGTGCGGATCAACAGCCGCAGCCCCGGCCGCCAGGCGTGGCCCACGGCCGCTTCCAGGTCATCGCCGGTGATGGGCTCGCGAAGCCGCTTGCGGCTCAAGTCAGCGACCAGGGCCGGCCCGACGAATACCTCCAGTGGGACGCGTTCCAGGGTGGCCGCACCGGGGATGTAGTGGACCGGGACGTCCACGTGGGTGCCGTTGTGCGCAAAGATCTCCAGTTGCGTGAACGTCCGCTCCAGGCCTGCCGGGTCCGTCTCCGGCGTCATGGTGCGGCGCACTGCGAAGGACGGATACCAGGAGGCGCCGTAGGACGGCATCCCCTCGTAGAAGCCCTGGGTCAGGTCAACGACTCGCGTTGTGATTCACCGCCTCTCCGTTGGAGCCGCCCAGACCCACGACCCCCAGGGCGCCGTGCCGGCGGCGCTGCGCCGCGACCGGGCGGACGCGGCCCAGGGCCATCAGCGGCTGAAGTTCCTCCATCAGGAGCTCGAACTGGTCCGGAGTCAGAGCCTGTTTGCCGTCACTCAGGGCCTCGCGCGGGTCCGGATGGACCTCCACCATGATGCCTGCGGCGCCGGCGGAGATGGCCGCCCTGGACATGGGGCGCACCAGGCGGCTGTCCTGCGTGGCGTGGCTCGGGTCCACAACGATGGGAAGGTGCGTGAGGAGCTGAGCCCGCGGCACAACGGCCAGGTCGAGGACGCGGTCCGCCTGCGGATCCACGCTGGCCACGCCCCGCTCGCAGAGCACCACCTGGTCGTTGCCCTCCGCCAGCACATACTCCGCGGCCAGCAGCCAGGTCTCCATGGAGGCCCAGGGGCCGCGCTTCAGGAGCACGGGCAGGCCCGAACGCCCCACTGCCCTGAGGAGGGGGAAATTCTGCATGTTCCGAGCCCCTACCTGAAGCATGTCGGCGTACTGGGCGACCTCCTCCACCAGTCCCGGGTCCATCACCTCCGTCACCACGGGCAGGCCGGTCTCGCGCCGGGCCTCCGCCAGCAGACGCAGCCCGGCCAGCCCCAGGCCCTGGAAGCTGTAAGGGGAGGTCCTGGGCTTGTAGGCGCCGCCGCGGAGCAGGTCGACGCCCAGGCCCGCCAGGTGCCTGGCCAGGGCCATCAACTGCTCCCGGCCCTCCACCGAACAGGGTCCGGCGATGACCACAGGCCGGGCACCGCCAATCTCCACATCGCCGACGCGCACGACCGTCGTATCCTTCTGCCAGGCGCGGCTGGCCAACTGAAAAGGCTCGGATACCGGATGCAGGTCGGCCACGCCCCGCGTCCCCAGGATGGCGTCCCGGCGGTCTTCTCCACCGGGCACCACGACGACCGGTTCGCCCTTCCACTGCACCACCTGCGCCTGCAGCCCGAGCCGGTCCAGCCGCTCCAGGACGGGCGCCAGAGAAAACCGGTCCGTCAGTTCGATAATCACAGCCGTGTCCTCCCGCTCTTCCTCTGCGCTGACATGATACGTGGGGGAGGTTCCGCTTGCTCCACGAGACAGAAAATGCCCCGCCTCCCGAACGGGAGACGGGGCCAATCAAGGTGAAACGGCGGTCCGCGGCTGCTCGGCCGCGTTCCGCCGTCTGTTTCCGTAACGTCCTACTCGCGATCCGCCTTGTTCTTCTCCTTGACCGCGCGGGCCCGGTGGCCCGCGTCCAGGATGGCCTTGCGCAAGCGGACGGACTTGGGAGTGACCTCCACCAGCTCGTCCTCCGCAATCCACTCCAGGGCCAGGTCCAGGGTCATCTCCCGCGGCGTCTCCAGGCGCATGGTCTGCTCCGCCGTGGCGCTGCGCACGTTCGTCAGGTGCTTGAGCTTGCAGACGTTGGCTTCCATGTCCTTCTCGCGGGAGTTCTCGCCCACCACCTGGCCGGCGTAGACCTTGTCGCCCGGGCGCACGAAGAACGAGGCTCGCTCCTGCAGGTTGTACAGGGCGTAGGTCGTGACGTCGCCGGTGTCGGTGGCGACAACCGAGCCGCGGACGCGCCCGGGGATGTCGCCCCGCCAGGAGCCGTAGCTGTGAAAGACGTGGTTCATGATGCCGTAGCCCTTGGTATCGGTCAGGAAGTCGGAGCGGAAGCCGATCAGCCCGCGGGCGGGAATGACAAACTCCAACCGCAGCTGGCCGGTGCCGGCGTTGGTCATGTTCTGCAGCTCCGCCTTGCGGGTGCCCAACCGCTCCATGACCACGCCCATGAACTCCTCAGGGACGTCGATGGTCAGAAATTCAAGGGGCTCCTGCAACTCACCGTCGGTCTCCTTGAGAATGACCTGAGGCTTGGAGACGGCCAGTTCGTACCCCTCGCGGCGCATCGTCTCGATGAGGATGGCCAGGTGCAGCTCACCGCGGCCGGAGACCTGGAAAACGTCGGGGGAGTCGGTCTCCTGGATGCGCAGGGAGACGTTGCGCTCCAGTTCCTTCATCAGCCGCGCCCGCAGGTGGCGGGAGGTGACGTACTGGCCCTCCTGGCCGGCGAAGGGACTGTCGTTGGTGCGGAAGGTCATGGTCAGGGTCGGCTCGTCCACGGTCAGAACCGGAAGCGGACGGGGGTTCTCGGGGTCGGTGATGGTCTCACCCAGGGTCGCCGACTCCAGGCCGGTGATGGCGATGATCTCGCCCATCCGGGCCTCGTCTGCGGGCACCCGCTTCAGCCCCTTGAAGACGAAGAGGCCGGCCACCTGGGCCTTCTCCAGCCGACCGTCGCGGTGGGCGATGGCCACCCAGTCCTTGGCCTTGATGATTCCCTGCCGCACCCGCCCGATGACGATGCGGCCGACGTAGTTGTCGTAGTCCAGGGTGGTGACCATCACCTGGAGGGGCTCGGCCAGTTCGCCGTGGGGGGCCGGCGTATACTTGACGATGGTCTCGAACAGCGGCCGCAGGTCCTCGGCCGGTTCGTTCAGGTCGAGGGTCGCCACCTGGTCGCGGGCCGAGGCGTAGACCACAGGGAAGTCCAACTGGTCGTCTTCGGCGCCCAACTCGATGAAGAGGTCCAGGACCTCGTCCACCACTTCCTGGGGCCGGGCGTCCGGCCGGTCGATCTTGTTGATGACCACCATGATCTTGAGACCGTTCTCGAGGGCCTTGCGGGTGACGTACTTGGTCTGGGGCATGGGCCCCTCGAAGGCGTCCACCACCAGCAGAGCGCCGTCCACCATGGACAGGATTCGCTCCACCTCGCCGCCGAAGTCGGCGTGACCGGGGGTGTCCACGATGTTGATCTTAACGCCCTGGTAGATGACGGCCGTATTCTTGGCCAGAATGGTAATGCCGCGCTCACGCTCCAGCTCATTGCTGTCCATGACGCGTTCGGCCACGTGCTCGTTCTCCCGGAAGGTGCCGGACTGGCGCAGGAGGCCGTCCACAAGCGTGGTCTTGCCGTGGTCGACGTGGGCGATAATGGCGATGTTGCGCAGATCTTCGCGCTGGTTCATGGGCTTCACCGAACCTCATAGAGGAAGTACTTCGCACAAAGTCTGCCCGAAAGCCGGTCGTCACCGACCAGCCAGGCAGGGAGGCGAGCAAAAAAGGAGTGCCCCTGAATCGGGGCATCCTTCAAATTATGAAGCCCGGATCGACTTCTGTCAATTACCCGCAATCACTTAGCTAGAAAGCCAGTCTAGCAAAGAGACTCGTTGGCCGATCATGACAAGAAGGCCTGGGATAATAGACCCAGGCCTTCCTTACCACCTTCATTGAGTGCTGGTCAATGCAGGAACAGCGTCAGGACGAACACCGTAAGGATGGCCGTGATGCCCTGAATCAACGTGCCGATGGTCTGGGCCCGGTAGGCCGTGGATACGTCCATGTCGGAGAACTGCGACACGACCCAGAAGTAGCTGTCGTTGGCGTGGGAGACGACCATGGAGCCGGCGCCCACCGCCATGACCACCAGCACGCGGCTGATGGTGGAGGCCAGCCCGAGAGGCCCCAGCAGGGGCTCCATCAGGGCAGAGGTGGTAACCAGGGCCACCGTGGACGAGCCCTGGGCCGTCTTCAGGGCGGCGGAGATGACGAAGGGCAGGAAGATCCCCATGTGCAGCTGCGACAGAGTCTGGCCCAGGTAGGCGCCAATGTTCGTGGCGGCCAGCATCTTGCCCAGGGAACCGCCGGCGCCGGTGATGATGAGGATGGTGGCCGCGGACTTCAGGGCCTCGCCCATCCAGCCGGACAGGACGCGCTCATTCAACTTCTTGACCAGCATAAACGAGAAGCCGACGCCGATGAAGAGAGCTGTGACCGGCGTGCCGATGAAGTTCAGGAAGACCTGCGCCAGGCCCTTGCCGAAGGGGGCGCTGGGAAAGTTGGCCACGGAGGCCAGCGCGATGAGAACGATGGGAACCACGATGGGGGCGAAGGCGGCCCAGGCGGAGGGTAGGTTCTTGGCGTCAAACTCTACCTTCTCCGCGGCGGCGGCGGCGCCGGCCTCACCCGTCGACACAAACACCTTGTCAAAGCGCCTGGACCACAGGTAGCCGGCAATGGTGGCGGGAACGGCCACGATCATGCCGATGAAGATCACCAGGGCCAGGTTCTCTACCTTCAGGTTGGCCGCGGCGGCCAGAGGGCCGGGGGTGGGCGGCACGAAAACGTGCGTGGCATAGAGTCCCGTGGACAGGGCGATGGCCAGAGCCACCAGGCTGACGCCGCTGCGCCTGGCCAGGGCCTTGTTCAGCGATGACAGGATGACGAAGCCGGAGTCGCAGAAGACTGGGATCGAGACGATATAGCCAATGATGCTCATCGCCAGGCCGGGCCGTTTTTCGCCCACGACCTTCAGCACGGTCTCGGCCATCTTCACGGCGGCCCCGGACTTCTCCAGGAAGACGCCGATGATGGTGCCCATGACGATGACCAGGCCAATGCTGGTCATCAGGCCGCCGAAGCCAGCGTTGATATTGGTGGCAATGTCCTTGGCGGGCATGCGCGCGGCCAGACCCACGCCGTAGGCGGTGAGCAGCAGGGCCAGGAAGGCGTTCAGCTTCCAGCGGGCGGTGCTCAGGATGATGAAGGCGATAGCCACCGCCAGGATGACCAGGAGCCATGGACCCGTTACCATTGCGTCTCCTCCGCCGATGATGGGGTTGCCCCAGCGCCGGGGCCTCGTGCCCGGGCATGGCGCCCGGCCCCATCGGCCGGGCTCAACGCTCGGCGCCGGCAGCCGGGTCCGATAGCCTGAGGCCAAGGCTCACCAGGCGCATGACCTCTTCCGCCGCCCGCTTCAAAAGGGCGCCGGCCTGGGCCATGGCCTCATCCAGTGAAAGGGGGCCTGGAACAATGCTCACCAGAGCGGCCACGTTATATGCATGCAGAGCTTCGGCGCCGGGAGCCACGGCACCGGAGACGACGACGGCGGGAATGCCCAGCCGGGCGGCCCTCCCGGCCACACCCATGGGCACCTTGCCGGCCAGGGTCTGGCCATCCGTCCGACCTTCGCCGGTGATGACCAGCGTGGCCCCCTGGAGCTTCTCGTCCAGGCGCACGGTGTCCATGACCACCTGCACGCCCGGGGCCAGCCGGGCCCCCAGGTAGGCGAGCATGCCAAAGCCAAGGCCGCCCGCGGCGCCGGCGCCGGGCATCTCAGCCGCGTCACGGCCGAGGTCGCGCTGGACCAGGTTGGCCAGGTGCCTGAGGTTGTCGTCCAGCCGGGCCACCATCTCGGGCGTCGCGCCCTTCTGCGGCCCGTAGACGGCGGAGGCGCCGCGGGAGCCGCACAGTGGGTTGTCCACATCGCAGGCCACCAGCAGGTCCACTGACTGCAGCCGGGGGTCCAGGCCGCTGAGATCGATCCGCTCCGCCTCAGCCAGGGCGCCCCCGCCAGGCCCCACGTCACGACCGTCCCCGGTCAGCACGCGGCCGCCCAGGGCCTGCAGCATGCCCACACCACCGTCGTTGGTGGCGCTGCCGCCGATGCCCACCAGCAGCCGCCGGGAGCCCAGGTCCAGGGCGGCACGGATCAGCTCGCCTGTGCCGAAGGTGCTGGTGACCAGCGGGTTGCGCTCCGCCGGCGGTACCAGCAAAAGGCCGGAGGCTGCGGCCATCTCAATCACCGCCGTCTCGCCGTCGCCCAGCAGGCCGAACTGAGCCTCTACCGGACGGCCCAGGGGGCCTGTCACGGTGTGAGTCACCAGCCGCCCGCCGGTACCGGCCACCAGCGTTGCCACGGTGCCCTCGCCGCCGTCGGCCATGGGCACCTGCACGACTTCGGCCTCCGGGACGGCGGCCCAGACGCCCCGTGCCAGGGCTTCCGCAGCCTCCACCGCGGTCAGGCTTCCCTTAAACGAGTCAGGGGCCACCACGATGCGCATCGTCTCGTCCTCCTCGCACGATACTGGGAGCACTGTGGCCGTGAAGGATGCTACGCCGCCAGAGAACCGGGGGGCTCGTCGCTCGTAAGAGCGACCACTGTTTGTTCAATCCTCACCGACCCGCCCCCAACGATCCTTGTCCCGGATGCCGTACTTCTCCATCACACGCGTCAAGGCCTCATTGAGGTCGATGTCCAGGGAGTTGGCCAGGCACACCACAACGTAGAGGATATCGCCCAGCTCCAGGGCCAGCGAGCCCTCAACCTCCTCCGGCTTCTTCGGCTTGTCGCCGAAACGGTGGTTGAGTTCCCGCGCCAGTTCTCCCACTTCCTCCGTGAGCCGCGCCAGGTTGGACAGAGGCGAAAAGTACTGCACCTTGAAGCCGCGGATCTGCCTGTCCACCTCTCCCTGCCACTCCCGCAGCGTCAGCGTCTTCTCCTCCGAAGCCATGCGGCCGCCTTCCTCCCTCGCATCATTCGACTGCTTCCAACAGAAATTGCAGGATTTGCCACCCCTGGGAGCGAACTGCCTGGAAAGGTCTGCGCTCAACCGGCGCCGGCGCAGGGAGGGGCTGCCGTGTACCGTCGATACTTTGGGTTCAACGCCAAACCCTTCAGCAAGACCCCGGACCCCAAGTTCCTCTTCTATGGCAAGCACTATGAGGAAGCTCTGCAGCGCATCCTCTACGCCATCGAGGAACGGGAACTCGCCCTGCTCACCGGCGACGTCGGGGTCGGTAAAACGACGCTCATCCGGGTGCTGCTGGAGCAACTGACGGAAGACCAGCACGCCGTCTCCATCATCGACCCGCTGCTCTCGCCGGGCCAGTTCATGCGCGCTGTGGTCAAGAGCCTGGGCAACGAGCCCCCCAAGCACATGCGGGCCGACCTCGTCGAGCAGGCGCAGAACCTGCTGCTCTCGTTCCACCGCCAGGGGCGCTACCCCGTGGTCATCATCGACGAGGCGCAGCTCTGCAGCAAGGCCCTCCTGGACGAAATCCGCCTCATCACCAACTTCCAACTCAACCACCTGAACCTGCTTTCCCTGGTTCTGGTGGGCCAGACGGAACTGCGAACCCGCCTCAGGAAGCCGGTCTACGCTCCCCTGCGGCAGCGCATCGGCATCCACTACCACCTGGAGCCGCTGACCCCAGAGGACACCATTTCCTACGTGAATCACCGACTGCGCCGGGCCGGCGTCCGGCCCACCACGGTCTTCTCGGCGGATGCCCTGGAGGCCGTTCACCCGCTCTCAGGCGGCGTGCCTCGGGTCATCAACGTGCTCTGCACCAACGCCATGATCGCGGCCTTCACCAGGAAGGAGAAACCGATCAGCCTGGAGACTCTGCAGGCGGCGGCCCAGGAGGTCGTTTGAGGAAACCCGAAGCCGCCTTGCTAAGGCCCGTACTCGTGGGAGTGCGGGCTTTTTTCATCTGGAGCGCGCTCTCCGGGGTGACGCCGGCCGCACCCCCGGGCACGGCGCTACGCGCCGATGAGCCGGGCATGCTCCACCTTGATGCAGCGGTCCATGACCACCTGGAGTCCGGCGGAGCGGGCGCGCTCCGCCGCCGGCTCGTTGACCACCGTTAGCTGCAGCCACAGGGCTTTGGCTCCCATGGCCACCGCCTGGTCTGCTATGGGCCCGACCTCCTCCGGACGGCGGAACACGTCCACCACGTCCACAGGGCCCGGCACCTGATCCAGGCCGGCGTAGCTCTTTTGCCCCAGAATCTCATCAGCGGTGGGGTTCACCGGAATGACGCGGTAGCCATGGTCTATCAGGTACTGGGCCACGTGGTTGCTGTCCCGCTCCGGGCGCGGCGAGAGCCCCACCATGGCGATGGTCTTCACCGACTGAAGCAGGCGGCGAATCTCGTCGTCACCGGGGTTCTGGAACATGTCGACACTCCCTTCCCGTCTGGGATCAGGTGAAATAGAGGATGGCCACGGAGACGGCCACCCAGAGGAGGACGTTCACCAGCAGCGGACGGTCCCGCAGCAGCACCTGTTCCGGGCTGCCGCCGGCGTCACGCTTGTGCACCAGGAACAGGTAGCGGAAGATGCCGTAAAGGACGAAGGGCACGGTCAGCATCAGGTAGGGCGTGCGGCCGGCGTTGAAGGTGTAGAGCGAGTAGGCCATCACCGTGGAGGCGGTGACGACGTTGATCATCTGGTCCAGCATCTCCACGGAGTATTCCTCCAGGATGGGCCGGTGCTCGGTCGCCCCCTCCTGCAGCAGGCTCAGCTCTGCCCGGCGCTTGGTGAGGGCCAGGAACAGGGCCAGCAGCACCGTGCAGACCAGCAGCCAGGGAGAGATGGGCACGGGGATGACTACCGCGCCCGCAACGGCCCGCAGCACAAAGCCGGCGGCGATGGCCAGGACATCGATGATCACGATTTGCTTCAGCCGCGCCGAATAGGCCACCTGCAGCCCCACGTAGCCAAGGGCCGTCAGGGCGAAGGGCGGCCCCAGAACCGAGGCGATGACGCCCGCCACCAGGGCGAGGACAGCGGCCACGCCGATAGCCACGGGAATGGACAGTTGGCCCGAGGCGATGGGCCGGTACCGCTTGGTCGGATGGCGCCGGTCCTTCTCCACGTCAAACAGGTCGTTCATATAGTAGACGGCGCTGCTGATGAGACAGAAGTCGATGGCGGCGGCCACGGCCCGCCACAGCGAGGGCCAGTCGAAGAGGTTGAGGGAGAAGATCAGGCCCGCCAGGACGATTCCGTTCTTGACCCACTGCTTGGGACGGGCGGTTCGAATCAGAGCCCGGGTCAGATTGCGCGATGGGGACAGTTTCGATCAACTCCATCTGAACAGGACGACTCCGTAGGAGCGGGACGTCCCGTGACAGGGAAGGTTTCGCCCCCGGGCGCGGGGGGTCCTCCC
>CALMNP010000208.1 GCA_937868875.1 uncultured Bacillota bacterium
GCGAGGGCGTTTCCCAGCTTCCCATTCACGCCGGCCGCCGCGGGGGCCCCCGCGGGGTCCTGCACGTGCGTATCAGACAGCAGGGCAATGACCAGCGAGGCCTTGTCCGGGCGGGCGAGGCCGGAACGGCCGTCTCTGTGGCCTCTGGTTCTATTGCCGTCCGGCCGGCCCAAAGGGCCTGCGACTGGCAGACGCGCGAACCGGGATCCAATCAGCAGCAAGCCCGCTCCGCCCAGGAGGCGGAGAAAGTCCCGGCGCGACAACACTTGGACGACCTCCCAGTCACTTTCGCCTGTCACACGGTCTGCCTGTAGTAAAATAGGCTTAGGCTTCACACAAAGGAGCGGTTCAATGAGCATCCGGCTTCGCCGGTTTTTTGCTGTCTTCTACCTGCACGAAATCATAGGCATAGCCGTCTCACTGGTGGCAGCGGCCGGCTTCTTTGCGCTCAGCTCCCGACTGGACCAAATGCAGGGTCAGGCCGGCTTCCACTGGTCCATTCTCCGCATGGTCATGGACTACTATTCCGGCTTTGCGCTCAAGGCCTCGCTCGTCGGAGGCGGAGCGCTGGCCGTGGCGTGGCTGATGGGACGGTGGTTGCCGCAGTTGCGTCACCGACTGCAGGAAGGCCACCTCTGGCAGGCCATCGGGTCGCTGGCCCGCTTCGCCCTGCCCCTGCTGGCTGTCCTGTCGCTCTACCGGACGATGAACTTCTTCATCAGCGTGCTCAACCCGAACGACAAGGACGCCATGCTGGCAGCCATTGACCGGGTGCTCTTCTTCGGCCATAACCCGAGCTATCTGCTGGAGAACCTCGTAACTCCAGTCCTGACGCGCTATCTCTATACCGTCTACGTCGCCTGGTTTCCGCTGGTCTTTGTGACCATCCTTATTCTCTTCCTCCGTGGCCACCGGCGTACCCTGGCGCAGTTTCTTCTGGCGATGCTGCTCACCTTCTACACCGGATACGTGTCGTACCTCTTTGTGCCGGCGGTCGGGCCGCTTTACGCCATGCCCTTTCACATCGACCTCAACGGCGGCACCCTGGGGGCCTTTACCAATAGCCTGACCCACGACTACGGCATCGCCCGCGACGTCTTCCCCAGCCTGCACACCGCCATCACCCTGGTGATGCTCTGGGCCGTCTGGCGTGCGGAGCGTGCCCTACGCTGGCCGGCCGCTATCCTGGCCGGCAGCATCCTCTTCTCCACCATGTACCTGCGCTTCCACTACGTCATTGACGTACTGGCGGGCATTCTCCTCGCCCTGGCGACGACCTGGCTGGCGCCGCGCTTCAACGACGCCTGGGAGCGCCGGCGTGGCCGGTGGCGCGAAGCTCTTGGCCGCCACTTGGCGTGCCCTCCTACATCCATGGTTACCGCATCTGATCAGGCCCCCATTGCAGCGTCAAGGCCCTTTGGTTAAGACGTCAGGCCCCTCTGGCCGGCGGCCGGAGGGGCTAAGTGCATCTGCCCTTCTTTCCGCGCTAGTTACGTTACCGCTGGAGGAGTCTGGGCGTTCACGATCCTGGCACAGCATTCCACGTGGCTCGTGTGCGGGAACATGTCCACGGGCTGGACCTCCTCGCAGCGGTAGCCACGCTCGGCCAGGTAGGCCAGGTCCCGCGCCAGGGTGGCCGGATTGCAGGAGACGTAGACGATGCGCCGCGGCCCCATCTGGACGAAGGCGTCCAGGGCGGTGGTCGCCACGCCCGCTCGGGGCGGGTCGACAACCACCACGTCAGGGTGCAGGCCCTCGGCAACCAGACGCGGCGCCCACTCCTCGACCGTGCCGACCCGGAATTCGGCGTTGTCAAGCCCGTTGCGGACGGCGTTCTCCCGGGCGTCGTCGATGGCCTCCGGCACCTCCTCAATGCCAAGGACGCGTCCCGCCCGTCGGGCCAGAAACAGCGAGATGGTGCCGATGCCGCAGTAGGCGTCGATCACGAACTCGTCGCCGGTCAACCCCGCGAACTCCAGGGCCTTGCCGTAGAGGACCTCCGTCTGCTCCGGATTCACCTGGAAGAAGGAGCGCGGCGAGATGGAGAAGGTCAGGTCCAGCAGTTGATCCTCAATGACACCCGGCCCGGCCAGGGTGATGTTCTCCTCCCCCAGCACCACGTTGGTGCGGCGCGAGTTGACATTCTGCACCACGGTGACGAGGCCGGGCACGGCGGCTGTCAGGTCACGGGCGAATTCTTGAGCCCGGGGCAGCCGGCGCTCCGCCGTCACCAGCACCGTCATGGCCTGGCCGGACTTCGTTCCGGTGCGGGCCAGAACGTGCCGCACCAGGCCGGCGCCGTTCTTCTCATTATAGACGGGGTAGCCGTACTGGATGATGAGCGTCTTGGCCGCGGCCAGGATCCGGTTGTTGGTATCGCTCTGAATGAGGCAGGCGTCGGCATCGATGACCTGGTGAGTGCCCCGGGCGTAGAGCCCGGCCACGATGCGGGGCTGCGCCCCGGCCGCCCATCCCACCGCCGGCCCCAGGTTCAGCAGTCCGACCGGGAACTGCGCTTTATTGCGGTAGTTCCAGGGGTTCTGAGCCCCTATAGTGTCGCGTACCAGGGCGGGGTCCAGGTGGCCGATGCGCTGCAGGGCGTCCTTCACCTGCTGTGTTTTCAGTTCCAGCTGCCGCGGATAGCTGACATGCTGAAGCTGGCAGCCACCGCAGGCCTCGTAGATGGGACAGCGTGCCTCCACCCGCTCGGCAGCGGGTCGGTCAATGCTGACCAACTCCGCGCGGGCGTAGGTGGTTCGCACTTCGGTCAGCCGCGCCGTCACCACGTCTCCCGGCATGGCGCCGGGAACGAAGACCGCCAGGCCCTCGTGACGGGCGACGCCCTCGCCGCCGTGGCCCAGGCCGGTCACTTCAAGCTGCACTTCAGGCGCGGTCTGAGAGCCGGTCGTCACCGCGGTACGGGGGCCCCTCGGAGACTTGTGGGGGGTTCTACCGGCATGCGTCTTGCCGCGTCGATTGGGTGGCTGCATGGTTATCTCCTCCCTAATGGCGGCAGGACCCAGCCGGTCTTCTCCACTCGGACCTGCTCGTGGGCAGCAGCGGTCTCGGGCTGGCGCTTCGTGTCCCAGGCGAAGAGGCCCAGCCCCAGGGCCATCAGCAGGCCGCCGGTCAGGACCTGGGCCGAGAGCGACTCACCAAGAAGGGTCAGGGCAGCCAGCACACCCCACAGCGACGACGTAGAGGAGATGAGCCCCGCCCGGCCGGTGCCGATGCGCCCCATCGCCCAGTAGAACAGGGCCAGGGACAGGGCGAGGGCCACAGCACCGCTGACCAAGACCCCCGGCACGGCTTGCCGCTCGATGGCCAGTGGCTGCTTGAAGACGAGAGCCAGCAATGCCATTACCACCGCGGCCGCCAGGGCCTTCACACAGACTAGGGTCACGGCCGGGGTATCCTCGCCCAGCACGCGTCCGAGGTTGTTCTCCAGGGCCCAACCCATGTAGCCGCAGGCGATTAGCAGGTTCCCCAGGGCGTTGCCAACCAGTATGCCGCCACCACCCGCAGGCCAGGAGAGCCAGATGCCGCCCGCTACGATCATTGCGCCAGCGGTAAGAGCGGAGCCGGACAGCCGCTCCCGGAATAGCAGGAAGGCGAGCAGGCTGGTGAACACGGCCTCCAGGTTGATCATCAGGACTCCTTGTACCCCCGAGGTGAGGCTCAGCCCCAGGAAGTAGAGGCTGGGGCCCAGGACGGAGCCTGCCAGGAGCCACAACGCTGTGATGCCCGGCCGGCGCAGGCGCAGCCCACCACGCCGAAAAGCCCAAGGGATAAGGGCCACGCCGGCGGCGCCGTAGGTCCAGGCGCCGGCGGTCAGGGCCGGCATGTTCCCCACCAGCAGCCACTTGTTGACCACCGTGAATAGGCCCACCAGGGCCGCTGAGCCAAGCGCGGCCGCGTACCCGAGGAACAGGCGCCTCTTGGCCATCATCTCGTCCTCCCTGGTCTGACCACTACGAGCCCGTTGTCGCCGGCTCCTCGAAGGTCAGCACGCCCCTGTCCGCGTCCAGCGTTGCACGAACGCCCAGGGGCAGGGTCGCCCGGTAGAAGCCATGGGCGGCCGTGAAGCCGACCAAAACCGGAATCCCCAGCGGGCCCAGACGGTCGGCCAGGACCTGCTCCAGCG
>CALMNP010000209.1 GCA_937868875.1 uncultured Bacillota bacterium
AAAGGAAAAAGCCCTCCGCTGCAGCGGAGGGCTTTCCATTCAAAAAATGGTCGGAGCGACAGGATTTGAACCTGCGACCTTCTGAACCCCATTCAGACGCGCTACCAAACTGCGCCACGCCCCGACGAAACTTTGCACTCGTGATTATACAACAGGCACCGGCTGAAATCAACCGATGCCCGGTCGCCGCTCTCTGGCGTTGCAGTCAGGAAACAGCGGACTTGCCAGCTTCCTGCAGACGGAAGCGGCGGTGTACGGCTCGTGCCGCCGAAGGGCCCAGGGATTGCCGTACGATGCAGGAAATCTTGATTTCGGAGCAGGTGATGAGTTCGATGTTGACGCCGGCATCGGCCAGGGCGCCGAACATGTTGGCCGCCACGCCGGCGTGGCTGGCGATGCCCGAGCCGACGACGCTGACCTTGGCCACCTCGCGGTCGTAGGAGACGCCGCCGGCGCCCAGGTAGTCGGCCTCGCGCTCCACCAGGGCGACGGCGCGCTCCAGGTCGTCCTCATGCACCGTGAAGCTCATGTTGGTGATGGTGGCCTGCGGCATCTGGCCGGTGATCATGTCTACATTGATGCCGTTCTTGGCCAGGGCGCTGAACACCTGGTAGGCCACGCCGGGCCGGTCCGGCACGCCGGCCATGGTGATGAGCGCCACCTTGGGGTCATAGCTGACTCCGGTGATGACCTGCGGATTCGGCACCTGGCTCGCCTCCTGGATGATGGTCCCGGGCTGGTTGTGAAAACTGGAGCGGACGTGAATGGTAACGCCGTACCGCCGCGCGTATTCGACGGACTGAAGCTGCATGACCTGCGCTCCCAGGGAGGCCATCTCCAGCACCTCTTCGTAGCCGACGGCGTCCAGCTTACGGGCCCCCGGCACAACCCGCGGGTCGGCGGTGAAGATGCCGTCCACGTCAGTGAAGATCTCGCAGGATCCGGCACCGAGGGCGGCGGCCAGGGCCACCGCCGTGGTGTCCGAGCCGCCCCGCCCCAGGGTGGTGACGTCGCCGGCCTCGTTGACGCCCTGGAAACCGGCCACCAGCACCACCCGGCCCTGGTCCAGCTCGGCCCGGACGCGGTCCGGGCTCACCTCCAGCACGCGTGCCTTGCGGTGGCGGTCGTCGGTGTGAATGCCCACCTGACCGCCGGTGAGGGAGACGGCATCGCAGCCCAGGTCCTGCAGGGCCATGGCCAGCAGCGCCACCGAGACCTGTTCGCCGGTGGAGAGCAGCGAGTCCAACTCACGGTCGGAGGGGTCGCGGCTGACCTGGCGGGCCAGAGTGATCAACTGGTCCGTGGTCGGGCCCATGGCGGAGACCACGGCCACGACGGGTTCGCCGCCATCGCGCACCGCTTTGATGCGGGCCGCCACCGCCCGCAGACGCTCCGGGCTGCCCACGGAAGTGCCGCCATACTTTTGCACCCGGACGGTCACCCTACCAACCTCCTTCTCCCGGGCCGGCCACGTCCAGGCGGCCCAACATCCGCCTTTCTTCCACCTGGACGGTGGGGGGCAGCTCCACGGCCAGGTCACCGGCCTGCAGGTCCAGCATCTGCACCAGCGCGCCGACAGCCCTGACCCAGGGCAGAGACAGGGCGGCCTGCAGGGCGTCCTCCAGAGCCCCCAGGGTGCAGGGGTTGGTCACCAGCGTGAACCGGGCCTGGCCGCGGTTCTGCCCGGGCTGGTCCAGGAAGGAGCTGAGGGTCACGCCGTGCTGCAGCAGCAGGCGACGAAGGTCGGCGGCGGCGCTGGCGTGCGTCTCCGTCTCCAGGCGCACGTAGAAGCGCGAGACGGCCTCCCGGGCGGAGCGCACCGCCAGGCCGCGGGAGGGCAGGGGCCGGCTGAAGGCCACCCGGCTCCGGCGGTTGCGGGCGGCCTGGAGGACGTCGCCCAGCACGGCGCTGCCGGTGGGAACACCGCCGGCGCCGAGGCCGTAGAACATGGACTCGCCCAGGCCGTCACCGTAGACATAGATGGCGTTGAAGGCTCCCTTGACTCGGGCCAGCGGGTGCCGGGCGTCCACGAAGGCAGGAGCCACCTGGGCGGCGACGAAGCCGCCCTGGTCCTCCGCCTGGGCAATCAGCTTGCAGGCCAGCCCGTGGCGCCGGGCGTAAGCCAGATCGTCGCTGGTGATGGCGGTGATGCCGCGGGCCAGAACATCACCGGAGCGCACGTCGGTGGAGAAGGCCAGGCTGGAGAGGATGGCCAGCTTGCGGGCGGCGTCGTGGCCCTCCACGTCCGCCGTGGGGTCGGTTTCGGCGTACCCCAGGCGCTGGGCCTCGGCCAGGGCTTCGGCGAAGTCCTGGCCCTCCTCCGCCATCTGCGTCAGGATGAAGTTGGTGGTGCCGTTGACGATGCCCAGGATGCGGGTAACGCGGCTGCCCGTCAGGCTGTCCAGCAGGGCTCGCAGAATGGGGATGGCGCCGCCCACGCTGCCCTCAAAGAGCAGGTCGACGCCCTGCTCCTGGGCCAGGGCCAGCAGATCACGCCCCTGGTCCGCCATGATCTCCTTGTTGGCCGTGACCACGGACTTCCCGTGCTGCAAGGCCTGGCGGATATAGGCCCCGGTCGGCTCAACGCCGCCCATGACCTCCACCACCACGTCGATGGCTGGGTCGGCCAACACCGCGGACGGGTCGGTGGTCAGAAGATCCGGATTGACCTTCACGGGACGCGGCTTGGCCGGGTCTCGCACCAGGACCCGGCCCACCTCCAGCGGCTCGCCGAGCCGCAGTGCAATGGCCTCCGACTGGGTCTCCAGCAGCTGCACAACGCCGCAGCCCACGTGGCCCAGACCCAGGAGTCCCAACCTCATGCCCACCGCCTCCCTTCCGGGTGGGACGCCGCTGGCCGCAGGGGCTCACCGGCCTCCTCACCCTGGCTCAGTTCCTCAAGGAAATCGCGAATCGTCGGGGCCAACAGGTGGTGGTCCACCAGGAAGGAGTCGTGCCCCCAGGGGGAGTCCATCTCCAGGTACCGTGCGTCCACCCCGGCCTTGAGCAGGTCCTGTGTCAGGCCCCGCTGCTGCTGGGGCGGGAAGAGCAGGTCGGAGCGGATGCCCACCACCAGCATCCTGGCCCGGATGCGGGCCAGAGCGGCCTCGTGGGACGGGAAGCCGCGGCTGACGTCGTGCAGGTCCATGGCCTTGCTCAGGTACAGGTAGGAGTTGGCGTCGAAGCGCCGGACCAGAGCCTCGCCCTGGTGCTCCAGGTAGGTCTCCACAGAGAAGTGCGGATCGAAGTCCTGCCAGGGGGCGTCCTCGCCGCCGCGGCGGACCTGGCGCCCGAACTGCTCCTCCATGGACTCCAGCGAGCGGTAGGTGATCATGCCCAGCATGCGAGCGACGGCCAGGCCCGCGGCAGGCCCGGGACCGGGGTAGTAGCGGCCCCCCTGCCAGGCCGGGTCGTTCAGGATGGCCCGCCGCTGCACCTCGTTGAAGGCGATGCCTTGGGCGTGAAAACGGGCGTTGGCGGCGATGGGGATGGAGCCGGCCACCTGGTCCGGGAACTGCACCGCCCACTCCAGGGCCTGCATGCCACCCAGCGAACCGCCGGCTACGGCCAGCAGGCGGCGGATGCCCAGCCGTTCCACCAGGGCCCGCTGTACCTGAACCATGTCGCGCACGGTGACGACAGGGAAGTCCGGCCCGTAGGGGAGGCCCGTGGCCGGGTCGAGGGAGGCCGGCCCCGTGGTGCCCTGGCACCCGCCCAACACGTTGGAGCAGACGACGAAGTAGCGCTCCGTGTCAAAGGCCTTGCCCGGCCCCACCAGCGGGTCCCACCAGCCGGGCTTGGGGTCCTCCGGGCGGTAACGCCCGGCGACATGGCTGTCGCCCGTGAGCGCATGCAGGATGAGCACGGCGTTGGCGCCGTTATACGTTCCGTAGGTCTCGTAGGCGACGGTGATGGGACCGAGCCGCCCACCGGACTCCAGGGTGAGGGAGGCCGGCGGGTGAAACAGCGTGACGGTCTGACGCTCCGTGAGCAGCAACCGACCGCCCCCTTTCTATGCGAAGGCCCGGCCGATAAGGTACGGCCGGGCACGTCCGAACGCCTTATCTTTCAGCCCTCCCGGGGCTGCAGGAATTGGCACCCAACGAGACGTCCTCTCGGGTTGCCGGGCTTCATCGGGCCAGTCCCTCCGCCACTCTGGATAAGTTCCGCTCTGAAATTGTTATTCCGAATATAGCATGGGGTCCCAGGGGTGTCAAACAAAAGAAGCGCCCGAGGGCGCTTCTCCTGCGGTTCCCGAAGCCCGCTTACTTGGCGACGGCTTCCTTCAGAGGCTTGCCAGCCTTGAAGACGGGGACCTTGCGGGCACCGATCTTGATCTCCTTGCCGGTCTGGGGGTTACGGCCCTTGCGGGCTTCCCGCTTCCGCACGTCAAAGGTGCCGAAGCCAACCAGAGAGACCTTGTGGCCGGACTTCAGAGAGGCGGTGATGGCGCCAAGGACGGCCTCCACAGCCTTACCGGAATCCTTCTTCGTGAAACCGGTCTTCTGTGCAACCTTCTCGATCAGTTCAGTCTTGTTCACGCATGTCACCTCCTTCTCCGAAGAGTGGTGGCGAAAATGGAGTGGTGGCAATGATTGCATGCATTGGCAGCTTTCCACCAATTCATCGTATTCGCTGTGGCTGCTGTATCTCCTGCTGGTCCAGCAGTCTTCCACGAAAAATCTGTTGAAATTTGCTAGGTGAGGTCGGATTCTGGGGCGGCTGGACCGGACAGGCACAAAGGCCAAATTGCACTTCCCCTGGGTATTTCTGCGGGCCTGTCCAAATTCCTCCTACGGATGGCGCGGCTTGCGGCCTCGGGGCAAGAAAAAACCCCGCCACCATCGGTGTGGACGGGGTCGGAGGTCCTTGGGTGCGGCTTCGCGATTCGGGCTCCTGGGAGGGGGTCAGATGATGATGCAGATGAGACCGCCCGAACCCTCGTTGATGATCCGGGAAAGGGTCTCCTGCAGTTTCTCCTGGGCGTTCTCCGGCATGCGGAAGAGCTTGTTCTGGATGCCCTCCCGCACCAGGTCATGCAGAGACTTGCCGAAGATGTCAAACTCCCACAGCTTCTTCGGGTCGGATTCAAACCGGTCGAGCAGGTACTGAACCAGCTCTTCCCCCTGCCTCTCGGTGCCGATGATGGGGGTGACCTCCGTCTCGATGTCCGCCCGGATCATATGAATCGAAGGAGCGCTGGCCCGCAGGCGGACGCCGAACTGGTTCCCCCGCTTGATCAGCTCCGGCTCCTCGAAGGCCATTTCTTCAAGCACCGGGGAGACCATGCCATAGCCGGTCTGGCGCACGTCCCGGAGGGCGTCGGCCACCTTGTCATACGCCGACTTGGCATGGACGTATTCGCGGATGAGCCGGACCATGGTGTGCTTGCCCTCGATGGGCACGCCGGTCAGCTCTTCGAGCACCTGGTGGTACAGGTCCTCACGCGCTCCCAGCTCCACCGCGGCGATGCCCGTACCCATGTCCATGCTCTTCAGGGCCACGTCCTGGATGAAGTCGTAGGACGACAGCCTGCTGACGGCGGGGTCGACGTCGCGCAGGCGGTGGACCGGCTCCATGGCCTCATGCACGGCCTGTTCGAACTGCTGGCGGAGCCAGTGGGTCTCAGCCAGTTCCTCCACCCACTTGGGCAGGCTGACCTCCAGCTCCTTGACCGGGAACTCATAGAGGACCTGCTCCAGGATGAGGTTGATGTCGTCGCCGGTGAGGCTGGCGCAGTCCATGGGGATGACCGGGACGTCGTACTTCTCCTCCAACTCCCCGGCCAGCTCCATGGTCTCGGTGGCATAGGGGCGAATGGTGTTGAGGAGGACCACGAAGGGCTTGCCCAGCTCCTTCAGTTCCGCCACCACCCGTTCCTCGGGTTCGATGTACTGTCCCCGGGCCAGCTCCGTCACCGTGCCGTCGGTGGTGACCACCAGGCCGATGGTGGAGTGCTCCTGGATGACCTTCTTGGTGCCCATCTCGGCGGCTTCCTGGAAGGGCACCTCATAGTCGAACCAGGGGGTCATGACCAGGCGGGGGTTGCCGGCCTCATCGACGTAGCCCGCCGCCCCGTCCACGGTGTAGCCGACGCAGTCCACCAGGCGCACCCGCATCTCCAGGGCCTCGCCCACCGTGATGGGCACGCCCTCGTCCGGTACGAACTTGGGCTCCACGGTCATGACGGTCTTGCCGCCGGACGACTGCGGCAGCTCGTCGCGTGCCCGGTCCCGCGCGTACTCGTCCGCGATGTTGGGCAGTACCAGGGTCTCCATGAACTTCTTGATGAAGGTTGACTTCCCGGTACGGACGGGGCCGACCACGCCGATGTATATGTCGCCGCCGGTCCGCTGGGCGATGTCTTCGTAGATGTTGAACTTCTCCTCCACCCGCTCTTCCCTCCCTACGTCCTCGTGAATCCACGTCGCCGCACCGTGACCGTCACAATCGGCGTTCACCCCCATCGCCAAAGGCCCGTACCCAAGGTCAATCCATACCTATGCGTTGACGGTAAAGGGATATGACAGGCCCCACGAAAATCGCTGCCAGCCTGGGACGGGCAAAAAGCAGCCGAGCCGGAGCGGGGAAGCCGCACCGGCTCGGGATGTGTTGCCTGAGGGGCAAGAGGCTGGTCCCTGGCAGAGAGACGCCAGAGGGGAGTTGCCCGGCTTGACAGGCCGTCGCAGATGGGAATCAGGCGACGGGGCGGCATCAGGCGCCGGAGCCCGGGTCCGGCCGCCGGCGGCGGCGCGACTTCAGGTAAAGGCTGAAGTGCCCGCCCTCCCCGGGATACTCGACCTCGCTCAGGGAGCCGCCCACCGTGCCGTGCTCGTGGGTGCGCTCCCTCGTCATCAGGGCCGCCACGCCCTCCTGGGGCGGCAGGCCTTCGTAGAGGATGCGGTGCACCTGCTCCGTGATGGGCATGGCCACGCCCATCCGGTGCGACAGGGTCAGGGCGCCGCGGGTGGTGGGCACCCCCTCGACCACGCCCAGAGAGGCCACGACCTCGTCCAGGCGTCCGCCCCGGCCCAGGGCCAGGCCGGCCCGTCGATTGCGGCTGTAATCGCCCGTGCAGGAGAGCACCAGATCGCCCATGCCGGCCAGGCCGGCGAAGGTTAGCGGGTGGGCCCCCAGGGCCACGCCCAGCCGGGCCATCTCGGCCAGGCCCCGGGTGATCAGGGCGGCGGTGGCGTTGTGGCCGATCTCCAGGCCATCGGCGATACCCACCGCCAGAGCGACGACGTTCTTTAAGGCGCCGCCCAGCTCAACGCCCACCAGGTCGTGGTGGGTGTAGACGCGAAAGTCCGGGGTCATGAAGGCTTCCTGGACCAGGGCGGCGTCCCGTGGGTCGAGGGCGGCCACCACGGTGGCGGTGGGCCGGCGGTGGGCCACCTCGATGGCGAAGTTGGGCCCGGAGAGGACGGCCAGCCGGGGGCAGTTCGGCAGTTCCTGCGCCACCACCTCGGACATGCGCAGCAGGGTGTCCGGTTCGATGCCCTTGGTCACAGAGACCAGCAGGGTCTCCGGCCGGACCAGCGGGCGCAGCCGCGTGAGGACCTGGCGCAGGGCCTTGCTGGGCGCGGCCAGCACGACCAGGTCTGCCCCCTCAACCGACAAGGCCAGGTCGGGTGTGGCAGTGACGCTCTGCGGCAGGGCCACCCCGGGCAGGTGGGGGTGCGAATGGGACGACAAAAACGCCGCGGCGGCGTCGGCGCTGCGCATCCACAGGCTAACTGTTGAGTCGTTCAGGGCCAGCGGAACAGCCAGAGCCGCTCCCCAGGCGCCGCCGGGAACTATGGCGACACGCAAACTCATTTGGTCTCAACCCGTTGTCCGAAGCGGCTCTCCGTGCCGGCCAGCAGCCGCTTGATGTTGGCGTTATGCCGGTAGACGACAATGAAGGCGACGCCCAGGGCCCAGACCTTGTAACTGAGCCAGGGCTGCCGGATGAGGACGATCAGGGACACCAGACCCGTGGCCAGGATGGACCCCAGTGAGACGAACCGCGTCAGGGCCACCGTCGCCAGGAAGATTGGCAGGCCGATCAGCAGGTAGGCCGGGAACAGCCCCAGCATGCTGCCGGCGCCGGTGGCCACGCTCTTGCCGCCCTTGAAGCCCAGGTAGACGGGCCAGGAGTGTCCGGCGACGGCGGCCAGGCCGCACAGAGAGGCGGTCCAGCCCGGTCCGGGCAGGCCGGGAAAGGCGCCGAACCGGTTCTCCACATAGGCGCCAAGCAGGGTGGCGCCTGTGCCCTTGAGCAGGTCGAGGACGGCGGTCGCCATCGCCGGTCCCCAGCCGAGCACGCGCAGGACGTTGGTCCCTCCCGTGGCGCCGCTGCCGAAGCGGCGGATGTCGACACCCTTCACCAGACGGGCCATCAGGTAGCCGAAGGGAATCGCGCCAAGCAGGTAAGCGGCCAGCACGGCACCGAGCTGAGGCAACATCGTCCGTTCCTCCTAGTCGCGCTCTTTGGGCTTCATGACCAGGTGAATGGGGGTGCCCTCCAGGGGGAAGGCCTCCCGCAGCTTGCTTTCCAGGTAGCGGCGATAGGGCGGCGTGACCAGCTTCGGGTCGTTGACGAAGAACAGAAACACCGGCGGACGCTGCCCGCCCTGGGTGACATAGTAGACCTTGAGGCGCTTGGCCCGCTCGCCGGGGGGCGGCGGGTTGATCGCCAGGGCTTCTTCCACCACCTGGTTGAGCACACCGGTGGAGGCTTTAAAGCTGTAGGCGGTCATGACCTGGTCCACCAGGGGCAGCACTTTGTGCACCCGCTGGCGCGTCAGGGCGGACAGGAACAGGCTGGGGGCCGGCGGCATGAAGAGGAATTCATGCTTCAGGACGGCCCGGAACTGCTCCATGGTCTTATCGTCCTTCTCCACCAGGTCCCACTTGTTAACGATGTAGATGACGGCCTTCCCCTGATCGAGGATGTAGCCGGCAATGCGCTTGTCCTGCTCGGTGATGCCGAAGGACGCGTCCAGAACCAGCAGCGCCACATCCGAACGGTCCACGGCGCGCAGGGCGCGGAGCACGCTGTAGCGCTCCACGGCCTCATCGATCTTGCCCTTGCGGCGCAGGCCGGCCGTGTCGATGAGCAGGTACTGCCGGCCCTCGTGCTCCAGCAGGGCATCCACCGCGTCGCGGGTGGTGCCGGCCAGGTCGGAGACGATCATGCGCTCCTGGCCGAGGAGGTCGTTCACCAGGGAGGACTTGCCCACGTTGGGTCGTCCCACCACGGCGATTTTGGTTATGTTTTCGGTCTCTTCCTGCTCTTCTCCTGCCTCCGGGAAAAAGGAGACCACCTGGTCGAGCAGATCGCCCGTGCCCAGGCCGTGCGCGGAGGACAGCGCCCACGGCTGCCCCAGCCCCAGCGAGTAGAACTCCAGGGCCTCCTCCTCCACCCGCAGGTTCTCCACCTTGTTGGCCACCAGGATCACAGGCTTGCCGGTGCGGCGCAGCAGGTCGGCCACGTCCTGGTCCAGGGGGCTGACCCCGGCCCGGGCGTCCACCATAAAGAGGATGACATCCGCCTCGGCCATGGCCTGCTCAGCCTGGAGCCGGATCTGGCTGACCAGGGGCTCGTCCTCGCCGGTGACGATGCCGCCCGTGTCCACCACGGTGAAGGAGCGCCCGTTCCAGTCGGCTTCGCCATAGATGCGGTCGCGGGTGATGCCTGGCTCGTTCTCGATGATCGCCAGGCGCTTCTGGATCAGGCGGTTGAACAGCGTGGACTTGCCCACGTTGGGGCGGCCCACAATGGCGACAATGGGTTTCATGAGGGCTCCGTTCTCCTTGGCTGCAATTAATGGGCGTGATGCAGGGCCCGCTTGCGCCGGGCCGCCGCCAGGGCGGACTGGGGCGCGGGCACGCGCAGAACGTCGGACAGGGCCCGGCCGATCAGCATCTCCGCAGCCAGACGGCCGTTGCGGGGCAGGCGCTCGATGGGCCGGCCCAGTTCGCGGGCCAGGTCCTCCAGGTCCCAGTCGTCCAGGGTGACGCGCTTGGCGGCGCCATCCCGGAACATGACCTCGGGCAGGAAGATGACCTTGCCCAATTCCTTTCCCCGCAGGGCCCGAGTTACGTCCTGACCCGTCAGGAGGCCCGCCACCGTAACGGAGCGGCCATAGAAGTCATTTTCCACCACGGTCAGATCCACCTGCAGGCCGTCGATCTGATTGAGGCGATCGAGGACGCGGCGGACGGTGGGGGCGGCGGAGACGCCGGTCACGGCGGAGACGCGGCGGGGCTCCTCCAGGGCCTCGGGCAGGAGCGGCTCCACCGCGGCGAAGTCATCCAGCAACTGGCGCAGGAGGCCGATGCCGTTCTCCAGCTGGGGATAGCCCTCGTAGGCCTCGGCCGGCGGGACTTCCAGGCCCGCAATGGAGTAGAACTCGTCGGCCACGAACACCAGCCGGGTGCCCAGGTCCTTCCGGAGGCGCTCCTGCCAGGTCTTGATCTGGGCGATGGTGGCCCGGGCCTGTTCGCGGGTGTAGGGGTCGAGCGGGAAGAGCTTCTCGCGGTGCCTGGTCAGGCCGACCGGCACGGCGGAGATGGTGCGGACGCCCGGGTAGAGGCTGGCCAGGTCCTCGATGGACCGATCCAGATGCTCCGCGTCGTTGAGGCCGGGACAGAGCACCAGCTGGGTGTTGAGCTCGATGCCGGCGTCAATCAGCATCCTCAGGTCGCGAATGACGCCGCGGGCCTTGGGGGTGCCCATCAGCATCTCGCGCAGTTCGTCCTCCGTGGCGTGCACCGAGACGTTCAGGGGGGACATCCGCTGGTCCAGGATGCGCTGCACGTCCTCCGGGGACAGGTTCGTCAGGGTGACAAAGTGGCCGTGCCAGAAGGAGAGGCGGTAGTCGTCATCCATGATATACATGGTCTTGCGCATCTTCTTCGGCGACTGGTGGACGAAGCAGAAGACGCACTTGTTGTCGCAGGTGTAGATGCCGTCGAACAGCGGGTCCTCGAAGTCGATGCCGAAGCCCTCGGCGGCACCGGCCGGGAGTTCCAGAGTAACCTGCCGGCCGTCCGGTTTGCGGATGGCCAGGACCACCTGATCGGCGGCCATTTGAAAGCGGTACTCGAGTATATCGGTAAGGACGCGGCCGTTGATCGACTCAATGACGTCGCCGGGCTCGAGTCCGACCTGGTCCGCCGGGCTGCCGGGTTCCACCGTGGAAACCGTAGCGCGCGGTTCCTTGCGTTCGGACATGCTGGGCCTCCTCAGGAGGGATCGCAGTCGGCGCCGGCCGGCCCGTCCCAAAATGCAGAAAATCACTTTATTATCCCAGGAGAGAAGGCCACGGTCAAGGAATGAAGCGGCGGAAGGGGCCAAATCGCGCCGACGTCAGATGGACCGGCCGGGGTCCAGGTCACGCAACACACGCTCCACCAGGGCCGTGAAACGGCCGTAATCCGCCAGGATGCCGCTGGCCGCCAGGGGTCTGCCCACCCTCACCAGGCCCAGGCGTCGCGACAGGAAGCCGCCGACGCGGGTCCTCGGGTGCGATCCGGAGAGGGCGTCGACCAGAACCAGGCTGCCCGGGGGGGCGCCGAGACTCTCGACCAGGTCCTTCACGCCGCGGCCCAGGGCTTCGCGGCAGGGACCGAGGCCGAGGGCGTAGATGCGGTGGCCCCAGACGTCCTGGCCCATGTCCAGCAAGGTACCGACCCGGCTGTGGGGCAGTTCGTCGAAATGGGGCGCCGCCAGGACCTCGTCCGGCAGGGCCTGCCGGTGCAGCGGCAGGCGGCCCAGGTGGAGGTTGGCGGCGACGATGCTGGAGTGCGCGCTGCCGTAGCAGACGTAGACCAGTTTGGGCCAGACCTCGTCCTGCGGCTGGGGGCGCGGCAGGGCGGTGCGGCGCAGCGCCTGACGCGCGGCTGTCACCGCCTCGTCCGGCGACCGCCAGCGCGACGCGTCCACCAGGGCGAGGCCGCCCTCGGGCACGCCGAAAGCCGCAGCGATTCCCGCCAGGGCCCGGGAGGCGATTTCACCCGAGCCGCGGCGGGCCAGCGTATAGACCTCCTCCCCATCCGACCCGACGCCGGCCAGGAAGAGGCGCCCGGTCAGGTCCGTTCCCGGGCGGGGGGCGGCCAGGGGGCGCCGGAGGTGGGCCGAGGCCGCCCGCAGCGACGGCGGGTAGCCGTGGTAGCAGTGGTAGATGACCTTGGCGCGGACGGTATCCATGGGCGCACCCCCTCCGTCTCCTGCAAACCCCCGCGTCGCGCTGCCGGCAGCCCAAAGCGTGACCGACTAGTGGCGAACCAGGATGAGGGTACCGTTCTGCAGGTCGTGCACCATGGCGTCCAGGATATGGGACAGGCTGCCGGCGACGCGCTGTGCGGCCGCGTCGTCCTGGACGATAAACACCGGCAGGCCGCCCGACACCTCCTTGGGGTGCTGGGTGACCACCGCCAGAATGGCGTTCTCGATGCTGGGCAAGCCGACACCTCCTTCTGGCACCCGACCCGGCTAGGGACGCGGGCCCAGGCGCTCGCCCTGCCGGCGGACGCGCTGGAGCAGGTGGGCGGCACGGCTGCGCGCCGACTCCAGGAGCGGCACGGCCCGGACCACCTCGGCCAGGACCTCGAAGTCCGGCTCCTCCACCACCACGACGAACCCCACCTCCCCGGTCTCCAGGTCGCGCCGGGCCAGGGGCGTGAAGGCCACCGTATCCACATCCTTGCGCAGGCCCAGGACGGTGGCGACATCGTGCAGGATGGCCTGGCGCTGGCCGACATCGGCCAGGGTGCGGCGGGCGTCGGGGGTGATGGGCTGCAGCACGGCGCCCAGGCCATGTTCCAGCACCACCTTGCGGTCCGCCTCCAGGCCGATGTTCATCAGGCCGATGTTCCCCACCTTGAGCAGCGGCCCGTCGAAACTGACCTTGGCCGGCTTCACCCGCGCAATCCGGCCGATCTGGCGCCCTCGGGCCAGGTGCACGGTGGCCAGGTAGGCCGCGGCAGGGGCGATGACGCCGGACAACAGGCCCCACTGGTGAGCGACCACGCTGGAGACCGCGGCGATGAACATCACCAGGTAGTTGCGCGCCTCGAACACCTTGGCGATGCCCTCAATGTAATCCACGCCGCGCTTCACCAGTTCCGTCTGCTCCTGGAGGCCGAGCGCCTCCCGCTCCATGCGGCGGATGTCGCGGAACTGGGTGGCTGCCAGAGCCAGGAACGTAAAGGCGGAAAGCTCCTTGGAAATCAGGGCGGGCCAGGCGATGGCCCCCAGGCCGGCGGCCAGAAAACCGTGGGTGATGTGGGAGACGTAGCCATGGGGGTAGCCGGGGTACTGGCGGTAGTCGATGCGCAGCATCAGGTAGCGGGCGATGACCCCGGCCGCCAGACCCACGACGAAAGCCCGGACGTCGAAGGCGGGCGCGGGATTCAAAGCCGGTTCCTCCGACGTGGGAAGAGGTCGGCGAACTCGCGCCCCAGGAGGCGGAGACGCTCCCCGGCCGGGCGGATTCCACCGGCGGCGACGAGGAGGAAGGCCAGTCCGCCCACCACGGTCAGGCCGATGACCCAGGCCAGGGCCCGGGACTGGCCCCTCCGCTCCTCCGGGTGAGCGGCCGGCGGCGGTACGGCGGCGGCCCCGGCCTGAGGCGGGCCCAGCGTGGCCGGAATGGCATCGGCCAGCAGGCGAATGCCGGCCTCCGCCTCCTGCCGCGTGTTGCCGAAGGAGCCCACTTCAAACAGCAGATTGCGAGGCGTGAGGTCCTGGTTGTAGCCGCCCTCACCCATGAAGATGCCGCGGATGAGCCGGGGATGGATCCGGTCCGCCGCGTCCTTCACCGCCTTGGCGAAGCCCAGGCTGGCCTGCATGCCGGGGTTGTCGCGGCCGACCACGATCATGACCTGGGTGACCGTCTGGCCGGCGATGGTGCGCCGGTAGGCCTCTGCCGGAGCCGTGTCCCGGTGAACGTCGAAGAGGACGGTGGCGCCCTGCTGCAGGAGCTTCAGAGCCGTACGGCGGGAGCGGATGTAGGCCGCATCGTCGTGGGGGTCGTGGGCGCTGGTGTCCTGGATCACGTCGTAGCCCTTGCCGGCCAGGGCGTCGCGGAAGACGGCGCCCACCTCGTAGATGCCCCCGTGCTCCGGGATATTGGACCGGCCGTCGCTGGGGGTGTAGGACTCATCGCTGTGGGAGTGGTAGAGGCGAATGCGGGGTCCGCGGCCCCTGGCAGCGGGTGCCGGGGTGACCGGCGCCGCCAGGGCGCCTGCCCTTAGCGGGGCGGCGGCCGCTACCGCCGG
>CALMNP010000210.1 GCA_937868875.1 uncultured Bacillota bacterium
CGCCGTTGCCAGACGGCGAGCCCCTATGCTATAATGAACCCTGCTGTTTTGACAATGAGCCATACTGTGTCTTCCCGGGTCCGAAGAGAGGTGAGTCAAACATGAAGGAAGCCATTCATCCCAAGTACGAGCAGACGACCATCACCTGCGCCTGCGGCACGGTGTACCCTGTGGGGTCGACCAGGCGGAACCTCCGCGTTGAAATCTGCTCCAATTGCCACCCCTTCTTCACCGGCAAGCAGAAGATCATTGATACGAGCGGCCGTGTGGAACGCTTCAACAAGAAGTTCAAGCGCTCCTAAAAACAGAGCCTACGCTCTGTTTTTTCTTAGGGAGGTGACACCGTGCCGGAAGGTATCATCAGTTATGGCGGGCAAGCCGTGATTGAGGGCGTCATGATGCGCGGTCCCAAGAAAATGGCGGTCGCCGTGCGCAAGCCTGACCGCACGGTGGTTGTGCGCACCACGCCCATCGAGCCGTGGTACCGCCGCAACCGCTGGCTTTCCCTCCCCTTGATCCGGGGATTCGTGACCCTCATCGAGACCATGATCGTGGGCGTGGAGACGCTCATGTATTCGGCCGGCCAGGCCGGCACCGAGGACGAGCAACTGAGCCCCATGGAGACTACCCTCACCGTGGGCATCGGTGTGGTGGCGGCCACGGGGATCTTCATCGTGCTCCCCACCTGGGCCCTGGGCTTTGCCAAGGCGCATCTGGGCAGCGTGCTGTTGGCCAACCTGGTTGAGGGCCTGCTCCGCGTTGTCCTGCTGGTTGTCTACGTCTGGGCCATTTCGCTCATGAAGGACATTCACCGGGTGCTCCAGTACCATGGGGCCGAGCACAAGGTCATTCATACTTACGAGCACAACGAGTCCCTGACCGTGGCCAACGCCCGCAAGTACACCACCCTGCACCCGCGCTGCGGCACCAGCTTCCTGATGTTCGTGGTGCTGCTGGCCAGCCTGCTCCACGCCTTCTTCGGCTGGCCGTCGCTGCTGATGCGGGTCGTCATCCGCCTGGCGCTTCTGCCGGTGGTGGCCGGCGTCTCGTACGAACTGCTCAAGTTCACCGGGACCCGCAGCTCGCTCTGGACCGATTGGGTCACCTACCCCGGCCTGTGGCTGCAGCATTTCACCACCAAGGAGCCTGACGACGAGATGCTCGAGGTGGCCATCGCCGCCCTGGAGAACGCCCGCGAGGCTTAGCTGAATATCCGCCCGGCCATCCCGCCTCCGGCGGCGATGTCCGGGCTCCATCCTTTGGCCGGTCTCCGGCCGGGCCCGGCCCGGCGTGGGTACCGGCCGGTTCTTTGGGAGGAGCAGGCATTGGACGAGAAGCTACAGGCTCTGGAAGACCGCTACGAGGAGCTGTCGGCCCTGCTGGCCGATCCGGCGGTCATCGGCAACCCGTCGGAGTACCAGAAGTACGCCCGGGAGCACGCACGGCTGTCGGACATCGTGGCCGCCTTCCGCGATTACAAGCGAACCCTCCAGCAACTGGCGGACACCCTGGCGCTCCTGAATGAGCACCTGGACGACGAGATGCGGGAGATGGCGAAGGCCGAGCTGAACGACCTCAAGGCCCAGGTGGAGGCGTTTGAGCAGAACCTGAAGGTCATGCTGCTGCCACGCGACCCCAACGACGACAAGGACGTGGTGGTGGAGGTCCGGGCCGGGACCGGCGGCGACGAGGCCGCTCTCTTCGCGGCCGACCTGTTCCGCATGTACAGCCGCTACGCCGAGCGGCGCGGCTGGAAGACCGAGGTCGTCGACTCGTCGGATAACGGGCTGGGCGGCTTCAAGGAGATCGTCTTTACCATCGAGGGACAAGGCGCCTACAGCCGCCTCAAGTTTGAGTCCGGCGTGCACCGGGTCCAGCGCGTTCCGGCCACCGAGGCCCAGGGGCGCATCCACACCTCCACCGCCACCGTGGCCGTGCTGCCCGAGGCCGAAGAGGTGGACGTGGCCATCAACCCCGGAGACCTGCAGATCGATACCTACCGTTCCGGCGGGGCCGGCGGCCAGCACGTCAACAAGACGGAATCCGCCATTCGCATTACGCACCTGCCCACGGGCGTGGTGGTCACCTGCCAGGACGAGCGGTCGCAGATGAAGAACAAGGATAAGGCCATGAAGATCCTGCGGGCCAAGCTCTACGACCTGGCCGCGCAGCAGCAGGCCGACGCCGTTTCGGCCGAGCGCCGTTCCCAGGTGGGCACGGGGGAGCGGTCCGAAAAGATTCGGACCTACAACTTCCCCCAGAGCCGGGTCACGGACCACCGCATCGGCCTCACCGTGCACAAGCTGGAGTTCATCATGGACGGGGACCTGGACGACCTCATCGACCCGCTCATCACCAACGCCGAGGCAGAGCGCCTGCGCGTCGCCGAGTAACGTGGGAGCAACGGACGACAGGGGGCTTCCGGCCCCCGTTTCCGTAAGCGAGGCCCTGGCCTGGGGCCGCAGGGCCCTGGAAGTGACGGGCGTGCCCGAGCCTTCCTGGGACGCCTCCCTGCTCCTGGCCTGGGCTCTTGGCGTGCAGCGCACCGCGCTTTTCGCCGAGCCGGGGCGGCTGGTGCAGGGCGACGCCCTGAACCTCTTCCAGGACGGGATCGAGCGCCGCGCCGCCCGCGAGCCCCTGCAGTACATCACCGGCACCCAGGGCTTCATGGGCCTGGACTTCTCCGTGGACCCCCGCGTGCTGGTGCCCCGCCCAGACACGGAGGCCCTGGTGGAGGCGACGCTCCAGTACCTGCGGTCGCTGCCCGGGCCGGGCCCCCTGGCCGTCGCCGACCTGGGAACAGGCAGCGGCGCCATCGCCGTGGCCCTGGCGGCGCACGAACCGCGGGCCGCGGTGGCGGCGGTGGACATCTCCTCCGACGCCCTGGACGTGGCCGCAGCGAACGCGGAACGCAACGGTGTCGCGGGCCGCGTGGCCTTCTTTCAGGGCGACCTGCTGAAGCCCCTGCAGGGCCGCCGCTTCACAGCCATAGCCTGCAACCCGCCCTACCTGGGCGCGGCCGAAGCCGAGGACCTCATGCCCGAGGTGCGCGAACATGAACCTCGCCTGGCCCTGTTCAGCCCCGGCGCTCCCCTGCTGTTCTACTGGCGCCTGGCGGCCTCCGCCCGGAGGCACCTGGCCTCCGGCGGTCTGCTGGCCGTGGAGGTGGGCCAGGGACAGGCCGGCGACGTGGCCAGCCTGTTGGCCCGGGCCTGGGGCCTGCGCCTGACGGGCGGAGGGCTGCCCGGCCACCAGGCCACCGTGCCCGGCCCGGGGGAACTGCAGGTGCGCCTGGACTTCGGCGGCGTGGA
>CALMNP010000211.1 GCA_937868875.1 uncultured Bacillota bacterium
TCTCGGTTCTGCTTCTGCTGTCCTTGCTGGTTGCGTCCGTACTCACGGGTTGCGGCGGCAAGACCAAGCCGGCCGAGGGGACCCCGCCCTCCCAGGCTCAGAAGGTCAAGCTGACCCTCTGGCAGCACGACAACCCTGACTTCAACGAAGCCACGCAGAAGGCCATCGACAAGTTCAAGGAGCAGAACCCGAACATCGAAGTCGACGTGCAGACCTTCCCGTACGACGTATACATCCAGAAGATCAAGGCAGCCTTCGCCGCCAACACCGAGCCCGATATCCTCCAGATCTTCGGCACCTGGGTCCCTGACTACTCCAGCCAGGGCTTCCTCGATGCCGTTCCTGACTCGCTGATGGCGCAGAAGGACGACTTCTATCCCGCGGCCCTCGGCGCCTACACGTGGCAGGGCAAGCTCTACGGACTGCCCCATGAGTACAACCTGGAGAACGGCGGCATGCTGGTTCATCCGGCCATGTTCCAGGCAGCCAACCTCTCGTACCCCAAGACCTGGGACGAGCTGGTTGCAGACGCAAAGAAGCTGACGAAGCGCGACAGCCAGGGTATCACCCAGGCCGGCTTCATCTTCACGTCAACGGACAACATCACCTACTCTCTCCTCTCCTTCATCCTGCAGCAGGGTGGAGACTACTGGAACGCCGACAAGACGGGGGTCAAGCTGAGCAGCCCTGAGGCCACGAAGGCCTGGAACGCCATGCTGGACCTGGTCCTGGTGGACAAGGTTGAGGACCCGAAGCTCATCCCGCCGACCGGCGACGAGGACATCTCGGACTACTTCTTCAAGGGTCAGGCCGCGATGGCTTACCGGGGGCCGTGGACGATTGCCAACGGCCTGCACCAGTACAACCTGAAGGACTTTGAGTATGCACCCGTGCCGCCGTTCGCCGGCGACAAGCCCTACTTCGCCGCGGAGTCCGGCTGGGGTGAAACCGTCTCCGCCCGCAGCAAGAACAAGGAGGCCGCCTGGAAGCTGGTGGGCTACCTCACGGGCGACGCAGCCCTGGACTGGAACGTGCGGAGCTTCACCGTCCCTGCCCGCAAGGGCGTGGCGGCCAATCCGAAGTTCGTTGAGGCGACGGGCCCGATGATGAAGACGTCGCTCGGCGTTCTGGAGTTCGGCCGCTGGATTGGGCCGCTCCGCGACCGCGACCAGTTCTTCGACATCATCAACCGCCACTTCATGGCCGCGGCGGACAAGCTTGAGACGCGGGAAGCCTCTCTCAAGGCCGCCGAAACCGAGATCAACGCCATGCTGGCGGAAAAGTCCAAGTAGCGATCAGAGCATAAGCAAGGGGGACCGCAGCATCGCGGTCCCCCTCTGCCTCCCATCCTCAAACTCCGGTGAGAGGAGCCACGCTGGTGACATCCTGGAAGAGGTGGCTGAGACCGGCCAACCGCTCGAGGGCGCTCTTCGTAGCGGGGGCCCTGACGCCCGTCATGCTGCTGTTCTTCGTCTTCTTCATCCTGCCCATCACGGCTTCCGTCGTCCTGGCGTTCTACCGCTACAGCCCGCTCGACCCCGACTCCCCTTTCATCGGGGTCCGGAATTTCCTCAACCTGGTGAGCGACCCGGTCTTTCGTAAGGCCGTTCGCAACACGTTCTACTTCGTCCTTGCCGCCGTCCCGGTCAACCTCCTGATCACCCTGCCCATCGCCATCGGCCTGGACGGCGTCCGCCGCCGCTGGCTGCGCGACTCGCTGAGGGCCGTCTACTTTCTGCCCACCGTCGCCCCGATCGTCGCCGCCGCGGTGATCTGGGCCTACCTCTACCAGCCGGTCAACGGCCTGCTTAACGCCTTCATCGGCCACCTGGGCATCCCGCGCATCCTCTGGCTGACCTCGGCCAAGTGGGCCATGCCCTCCGTCATCGTCATGAGCCTCTGGCAGGACATCGGCTACAACATTGTCATCTTCCTCGCCGGCCTCGAGGCCATCCCCAGTGTCTTTTACGAGGCAGCCAAGATCGACGGCGCCGGCCGCTGGCACCTCTTCCGCAACATCACCTTTCCCCTGCTGTCCCGCACCTCCAGCTTCGTGCTGGTGATGACGATGATCTCCTACCTGCAGGTCTTCGCCCAGATGCAGGTGATGACCAACGGCGGCCCCCATGACTCCACCCGGGTGCTGGCCCTCTTTATCTACGACAGCGCGTTCCGCTACAACCAGATGGGATACGCCTCGGCCGCGGCCGTCATTCTGCTGGGCGTGACGCTGTTGCTCACGCTGCTGGCCCTGTGGCTGACCAGGCGCATGTCCCAGTGGGAGTACTAGGAGGGAAGCTCGTGATGAATCAAGCAAGAAGCAGGGGCGCTGTAGGCCCGGACGCGGCCGACCTCTTCTGGAAGGTGCTCTCGCTCACGCTCCTGCTGCTCGGAGCGGCTGTCATGCTGCTGCCGTTCCTCTGGATGCTGCTGTCATCCTTCAAGACCCCGGTTGAGATCATCCGCACGCCGCCCACCTTCTGGCCGGAGAACCCCACCCTGGCGGCCTTCAGTACGGTTCTGACCAGGGCGCCCTTCTTCACCTGGATGCGCAACAGCCTGGTCGTGGCGGTTGCTGTGACCGCCCTGGTCCTCTTCACCAGCTCGCTCACCGGCTACATCTTCGCCAAGTTTGACTTTCCCGGCAAGCAGGCCCTGTTCGTGCTGGTCCTGGTGACCATGATGGTGCCCTTTCAGGTGGTGATGATCCCGACCTACCTGATCGTCGCGCGGCTCCATCTGCTCAACACCCTCTGGGCCCTGATCATCCCCAGCGCCGTCAGCGCCTTCGGCGTCTACCTCTGCAAGCAGTTCATCGAGGGCATTCCCACGGACCTGATTGAGGCGGCCCGCATCGACGGCGCCGGGGAGCTGCGGATTTTCCTGACGATCATCATCCCCCTGATCAGGCCGACCCTGGCGGCCCTCGGGATCTTCACCTTCATGGCCTCATGGAACAACTACCTCTGGCCCCTCATCGCCATCAACGACGAGCACAAGATGACGATTCCCCTGGCCCTTGCCTATTTCACCACCTCCCACCACGGCGCCCGCTGGGATCTGGTGATGGCGGCGACCACCCTGATGGTCATTCCGGTCATCATCGTCTTCCTCTTCTTCCAGCGCGAGTTCATTCGCGGCCTGGCCCTGACGGGTTTGAAGGGCTGATCCTGCATCCCCCCGCCAACGAAGAGGGCCTGGCGACCAGTCGCCAGGCCCTCTTCATGTTCGATCCGCTGCGCGTTTCGCTCCGCCCTAAAAGAACAGACGTCGCGGCTTGAGCGTCGGAATCATGCTCTTATGGGCTTCCAGGAGCTCCTCCGTCATGGCCCAGATCTTGTCCAGCGTCAGGGTTGCCGAGGCGTTCGGGTCGACCATGACTGCCTGGTAGACGCGATCCCTGTCGCCCGTCAGAGCAGCCTCCACTGCCAGCTCCTGCACGTTGATGTTCGTGCGGTTGATGGCCGCGCACTGCGTGGGGAGATCTCCGACGACGCACGGCTGGATGCCGTTCCGGTTAACCAGGCACGGCACCTCAACCGCCGCATCCGCCGGCACGTTCGTGATCAGGCCGCGGTTGTAGACGTTGCCATAGAACGACCAGTCGGTGTTCGTCTCCTTCGCCCAAATGATGTAGGGGGCGTACTCCCAGCTGCGTTCCGTCGGGATCTCATCGCCGCGCTGCAGAGCGGCCCGCAGTTCATCGAACTCCCGCAAGTTGTCCTCGCTGCGGCGGATGTACTCGTCCACCGGGATGTCGAGCCGCTGGATCTCCGCGTCACTCTTCATGAAGTAGGGCAGGTACTCGGCGGAATGCTCGCTGGACTCGGTCGGGAAGTAACCGACCCGCCGCATGATCTCGAACCGCACCTTGTCCTTGCCGTACACGGCCGGATTCTGCATGGCCTTCCAGAGGTCCGGGTAGAGGTCGCGCCCCTTGTGGCTCAGCTCCAGAATCCACGCCTGGTGGTTGATCCCTGCGCCGCGGAAGGTGACCTCCTCAAAGGGCACGCCCACGTAGCTCGCGAGCTGATGGGAGGTTCCCTGGATGCTGTGGCACAGACCAACCGAGGCGATGCCGCCGGCCTTGCCCAGCGCCAGCATGACCATGGCCATGGGGTTGGCATAGTTGAGGAGAAGGGCCTTCGGGCAGACTTCCTCCATGTCGCGGACGACGTCCATGACGACCGGGATCGTCCGCAGGGCGCGGAAGACGCCGCCGACACCGAGGGTGTCCGCAATCGTCTGCTTCAGGCCGTACTTCTTGGGAATCTGAAAATCGGTCAGCGTCGCCTGGAAACCGCCCACCTGCACGATGTTGATCACATAGTCCGCGCCGGCAAGCGCCTTGCGTCTCTCCATGGTGGCCGAAACCGTGGCCTTGCTGCGCTTCTGGGCGATGAGCCTGCGCACCATGGACTCGGCGGTCTCCAGCCGCACGGGGTCGATGTCCACCAGAACAAATTCCGTTTCGTTCAGCTCCGGGAAGCTGAGGATGTCCGCCGTCAGCTGCCTGGTAAACTCCACACTGCCGGCGCCGACCATCACGACCTTGGCCACACAAACCCCTCCCTCTTCTTTTTCAAGCCACTTCACCTGCTGAACCCCGGCTTCGGCAGCCCGGGAAGCAGGCGGCAGGCGTTGAGCTGATAGACCTTCGCCAGCACCTCGTCGGGAAGGTTCAAGCCGTAGATGCGCCACCTCCCCTGGGGCTGCTCTCCGTCCGGCGTGTAGTCGAAGTACTCGTCCTCCGTTTCGAGGAAGCGATAGTGCGTCTGGTACTCCGCCAAGGCCGGCGGGAAGCTGTCCAGGCCGAACAGAATGCGGTCCTGAAATTCGAGAAAGAAACGCCTCGCCGTGAAGGGCTGCCTGCCAAGCTCGGCGATGCGGGCGCTGATGTCCACGTGGTAATTGGGAAACTCGCGAAGCATCGCGCCGACGTAGTCCAGGTTCTCGGCGTAACAGCCCACGTGGGCGCCGATGAACACGGTTTCCCGGTGACGGCCGATCAGGTCCCGCAGGTCGTCCATGATCTGCTCAAAGGGCGGAAAGTCGCCGCCGTAGAAATGCCAGTCGGGGTGTTCAAGCAGCTCCTCGTACCGCTCGTTGCGGCCGTCCAGGGGCTCGAAGAAGGCCACGGGGTCGGCGACGTGGATCAGGACAGGCAGCCCCAGAGCCCCGGCCTGTTCAAACAGCGGATCCAGCCGCCGGTCGTTGACCCGAAGCAGCCGGCCCGTGGAGTCCCGAAGCCTCAGCCCGAGGTCCTTCCACACCTTGAGGCCCTGGGCGCCCAGGGC
>CALMNP010000212.1 GCA_937868875.1 uncultured Bacillota bacterium
CAGCAACAGGTCAGAGAGCAAGCCTCGATAAGGGGAGAAGCCCTATGAACCTCAGCAATCTCAGCGGCCTCGGAAGCTCCTTGATGATGGTGTCCCTGGCGGTGGCCGTCTGGTCCGTGCTGGCCTATACGGTCGGCCTGAAGCGCCGTGACGAGCGGATGCTCACCAGCGCCCGCGCCGCCGTCCTGGGCCAGGCGTTCTTGCTGACCCTGGCCATTTTCATTCTCTGGGCCCAGTTCGCCGGCAGCGACTTCGCCAACCGGTACGTGGCCGAGCACTCCTCCACAGACCTGAGCCTTGGCTACCGCCTGTCCGCCCTGTGGGCCGGCAACGAGGGCTCCATGATGCTCTGGGTCTGGGTGCTGTCCCTCTACTCAGCCGTCATCGCCTTCCAGCCAGGTGAGGAGGGCCGCAACATGGCCCCCTACGTCAACCTCATCCTGCAGGGCATCGGCCTCTTCTTTGTCTTCATCCTGAACTTCGTGAGTTTCCCCTTTGCCACGCTGAACCCGGTGCCCGCGGAGGGCATGGGTCTCAACCCGCTGCTTCAGGATCCGGGCATGGTGATTCATCCGCCCACCCTGTACCTTGGGTACGTGGGCTTCTCCGTGCCCTTTGCCTACGCCATGGCGGCCCTCTGGCTGCGGCGCGCCGACGACACCTGGATCAAGGTGACGCGACGCTGGACGCTAATCGCCTGGCTCTTTCTCTCCATCGGCATCATCTTCGGCGGGCAATGGGCGTACGTGGTGCTGGGCTGGGGCGGCTACTGGGGCTGGGACCCGGTGGAAAACGCCTCGCTGCTGCCCTGGCTCACCGGCACCGCCTTCTTCCACTCCGTGATGATCCAGGAGCGGCGCGGGATGCTGAAGGGCTGGAACGTGGGCCTGATCATCGGCACCTTCATCCTGACCATCTTCGGCACCTTCCTGACCCGCTCCGGCGTGCTGGCTTCGGTGCACGCCTTCGGCGATTCCACCCTGGGCGCCTGGTTCTTCGCCTTCATGGGGGCGATTCTTGCCGCGTCGCTCTATCTGGCCATCGACCGCATCCCACTGCTGAAGGGCGACAATCAGTTTGAGGCCGTGGTCAGCAAGGAGTCCAGCTTCCTGCTCAACAACCTCATCCTGGTGGGCTTGACCTTCGCCGTCTTCTTCGGCACGGTGTTCCCCCTCATCTCCGAGTGGGTGCGCGGCGTCAAGGTGACGGTGGGCACGCCCTACTTCAACACCATCGCCGCTCCCATCGGCACCCTGCTGATTCTCCTCGTCGGCATCTGCCCGCTCATCCCCTGGAAGAAGGCCTCACTGCGCAACCTGGCACAGAACTTTGCCTATCCGCTGGCCGTGGGGCTGGTGACCGCCGCCCTGCTCTTCTGGCAGGACGTGCGCAACGTCCCGGCCCTCATCGCCTTCAGCGTCTGCGCTTTCGTTCTGGCGACCGTGGCGCTGGAGTTCGTTCGGGGCGTCCGGGTGCGGCTGAAGACCACCGGCGAGAACCTGGCCGAAGCGGTATGGCACCTGGTCTCCCGCAACCGGCGCCGCTGGGGCGGCTACGTGGTGCACGTGGCCATCATCCTGATGACCATCGGCATCGTCGGCTCGACCGTTTACCAGCAGACTAAGATGTACACCGTCCAGCCGGGGCAGACCATGACCGTCGGCAACTACGCCGTTACCTACACGGGTCTGCGCCAGATGGGCCAGGGTCGCACGAATGTGGTCTTCGCCGACCTGGGCGTGGCCCGCAAGGGTACGCAGCTCGGTCTGCTGCGGGCTCAGAAGGAGTTTCACCCCGGCTCCGATCAGCCCACGACGCGCGTCGGCATCCTGGGCAGCTACCGTGAGGACCTCTACGTCATCCTGAACGGCTGGGAACAGGACCAGACGGCCAACTTCAAGGTGGTCGTCAACCCGCTGGTGACCTGGATCTGGATCGGCTGGTACGTCCTAGCCGCCGGCACGATCTTTGCGGCCTGGCCCGCTCGCCGCCCGGCCTTCGCTGTCCGCACGCGGACCAGCACTGCCCTGGCCCAGGCCGACTGAGAGGGGGACACCACCATGGCACGTGATACCCGCCGCTCCCGCTTCGCCTGGGTGACGCTGCTCACCCTGCTGCTCCTGGCCGCCCTCCCCGTCTCCGGGCTGGCCGAGCCCCCCATGGGCCCGCCCAAGGAGATTGACACGCGCACCCTGCCTGTGGAGCAGAGCCTGGTGTGCCAGTGCGGCTGCACCATGGCCGTTGCGGTCTGCGACTGCGGCACGGCCGACGAGTTCCGCAAGGAGATTCGGACCATGATGGACCAGGGCCAGAGCAATGATGCCATCCTGGCTTCCTACGTGGCGAAGTACGGCGAGAAGGTCCTGACCGCCCCCACCAAGCGCGGGTTCAACCTGACCGCCTGGATCATGCCCTTCGTCGCGCTGGCCGTGGGCGCGGTGCTTCTCATGACCCTGCTGCGCCGCTGGTCCCGGGCCTATCAGGCCAGTCCGGCCGCCGCCGCGGCGGCGGAGGCTCCGCTGACCGTGGAGGAGGAGGCACTGTACGAATCCACCGTCGCCGACCTGCTGAAGGACAACTTCTAGGAGGGACTCCCATGTATGCCGTCGTCTTCGGTCTTGCCGTGGGGCTGGTGCTTTACGTGGTGGGCCGCCCCCTGATCAGTCCTGATGCCGTTCTGGAGGGCTTCTGGTTTGAGCCGGCGGAGGAATCGGCCGAGCTGGAGCGGGAGAAGGCTCTGGCCACCCTGGCCGAGGTGGAGAACGACTACCAGATGAACAAGCTCTCCGCCGCCGACTACGAGGAGTTAAAGGCCCGCTACACCCGGCGCGCCCTGGCCCTGATGCAGGCTCCGTCCGCCCGGCGCACGCTTGGTGCAGGACGCCCCTCTCCGGCGAGCCGTGCTGCTGCCGCCCGCGATGCCCGCCTGCTCCTGGCCGATGCCGAGGCGGAGGCCGAGGTCATGCTGGCCTCCCTGGCCGAGGCCGACGGTCTGACGGGGTCCGGGGCCCGCTTCTGTCACCACTGCGGCGCCGCCCTGCCGCACCCCGGCCAGCGGTTCTGCCACGCCTGCGGGCAGGCGCAGCAGGGGGTGGGGTGATGATCTCCCCTGCAGACGCCCGGCGGAAGGCCTATCACCCTGCCCGCCTGGCAGCGGCCTGGCTCGTGGCCGCCTTACTGCTGGCCGTCCCGACCAGGTCCACAGCCGCAACCACCCCGCCGACCCGGGCGGAGGCGGACGTCGCCCACCTGGTTCTGAGCCGGGAGGGGGACAGCCTCGGTGTCTTCCAAATGGTGTCCCTGATGAACGAGACGGCCAACCCGACAGGTCCCCTGGCGCTGACTCTCCCCGAAGGGGCCGAGGGCCTGCAGCTGGAGGGCCAGCCTGACCAGCAGAACGGGGTCGTCGCGGCGGGGAGCCGGGTTGAGGTCCCGGCGGGCCTGCCGGCGAACGGCCGCCTGGAACTGGCCATCCGCTACCGGGTGCCGGCCAAGGGCGAGAGCCTCAAGCTTCAGCTCACGCTCCCCGTCCGCTCGGAGCGCGTGTACGTGCTGACCGATGCCCACTCCATGACCCTGAACCCCACTCACACGCGGCTGCGGGATGATGGGGTTCTGGACCTGGGGCCCAAGCGGCTGCACCAGTACATTCAGGAAGGGGTGGAGGCGGGCGAGGCCATGCAGTTGAGCCTGCAGTTCACGCCGGACGAGGACGCCCTGAACCAGACGCCGAAGGATGGGGCCACCCCGGTCTCTGCCCAAGGCGCTCCCCCCGGTCTTCTCAACCGGTCGTTCCATGGCGGCGCCGCCAACACCATGCTGTGGCAGCGCGTCACCGGCAGCCCCGGGCACGGTGGATTCACGGGCATGGCGGTGGCCTTGCTCACCCTGATGTTGCTGATCACCGCCGTGCTCCTGGCCTGGCGGCAGGTGCGCCGCCGCCGTCTGCCCCCATCCGCGGTTGCTGACGACATCAAGCCGGCGCCCTCCGCGCCCAGGCCTGAGCTGCTTCGCCGTCGGGCGGAACTGCTCCGCCTGGCGGAAGAGCTGGACCGTCAGCGGCTGGCGGGAGAGGTAGAGGAGCAGTACCACCGTACCCGACGGGACGAAATCAAGCGCGAGCTGGTGCGCGTCCTGGTGGGACTGAAGCAGTCGGAGGGCTGACGTTCACCGGTCTCCTGCCGGGAACGAGACTGCCTGGGCCGATAAGGAAAGGACGCGGGTCACGTGACCCGCGCCCTTCTTCGTGCACCTGTTCAGGACTGCAGCACGGTCCGGAGCTTCTCATACTCCTCCACGGTGATCTCACCAGTGGCGAGGCGCCGCTTCAGAATCACCAGCGGGTCTTGACTGTGGGCGGGCCGATCCGGCGCCACCGGGGCGCCGGGAGGGGCCTCGACGCCGTGACCATGGTGGTGGACCTCACCCGCGACCACGGGGCCCGTCGGCCAGAAGTGATGGCCGCAGCAACTCATTGGGTCGAGACCCCGCTGTTGGCGCCGCTCTGTCCCGCGCCGTCCTGAACGCCGCCGCAGTTCTGTTGGATCCATTCGGCCGCCTGCTGCGGGTCGCCGCCATGCATCCGGGCGTGCAT
>CALMNP010000213.1 GCA_937868875.1 uncultured Bacillota bacterium
GCGTCCGCGGAGCGGCTTAGAGCGGCCTTCTCTTCGTCCGTCAGGTCGAGTTCGAAGATCTTCTCCATGCCGTTTCCGCCCAGCAGGACGGGCACGCCCAGGAACAGGTCCTTGTGGCCGAACTCGCCGTTCAAGTAAGCGCCGCAGGGCATGATGCGCTTCTTGTCCTTCAGGATGGACTCGGCCATGGACACCGCGGCGGCGCCAGGGGCATAGAAGGCGGAGCCGCTCTTGAGCAGGTTGACGATCTCGCCGCCGCCCTTGCGGGTGCGCTCGACGATGGCCTCCAGACGGTCCTTGGCGATCAGCTTCTCCACCGGAATGCCGCCGGCGGAGGAGTAGCGGACGAGCGGCACCATTTCGTCGCCGTGGCCGCCCAGCACGAAGGTGCGGATGTCCTCGACCGAGACGCCCAGTTCCATGGAGATGAAGGCGGCCATGCGGGCCGAGTCCAGCACGCCCGCCATGCCGATGACCCGGTTCCGCGGCAGGCCCGACACCTTGTAAGTGGTGTAGGCCATGGCATCCATCGGGTTCGACACGACGATGTAGTAGGCGTTGGGCGAGTACTTCATGCACTGCTCAGTCACCGACTTAACGATGTTGAAGTTGGTGTTGAGCAGGTCATCCCGGCTCATGCCGGGCTTGCGGGCCACGCCGGAGGTGATGATGATGACGTCGGAGTCCTTCGTGTCGGCGTAGTCGTTCGTGCCCATGACGGCGGAGTCGAAGCCCTCAATGGGAGAGGCCTCACGCAGATCCAGGCCCTTTCCCTGGGGCATGCCCTCGATGATATCGATCAAGACGACGTCGCCCAGTTCCTTGGACGCCGCCCAGTGGGCAGCGGTGGCGCCCACATTGCCGGCGCCGACGACGGTGATCTTGTTGCGCTTCAGCATTCTTCATCCCTCCTGGGTCAAAATCCCCTGGACGGGGTCCACTACATCCGTTGAATGATCGCGTCCGCGAACTGGCTGCACTTGACCTCGGTAGCGCCGGTGGCCAGGCGAGCAAAGTCGTAGGTCACGACCTTTTCCTTGATGGTCTTCTCCATGGCCTTGATGATGGTCTCGGCGGCCTCAAACCAGCCCATATGCTCGAACATCATGACGCCGGAGAGGATCTCGGAGCCCGGGTTTACTTTGTCCTGGTTGGCGTACTTCGGTGCAGTGCCGTGCGTCGCCTCAAAGACGGCGTATTCGTCGCTGATGTTGCCGCCGGGGGCGATGCCGATGCCGCCCACCTGGGCGGCGGCGGCGTCCGAGAGATAATCGCCGTTGAGGTTCGGTGTGGCGATGACGTCGAACTCCTCTGGTCGGAGCAGCAGCTGCTGGAAGGTGATGTCGGCGATGCGGTCGCGGACCAGGATCTTGCCGGCCGGCATCTTGCCGCCGAACTCGCTCCACAGCTCGTCTTCCGTGACGATGTAGTCGCGGAACTCGCTGGTGGCCACCTCGTAGCCCCAGTCGCGGAAGGCGCCCTCCGTGAACTTCTGGATGTTGCCCTTGTGCATGATGGTGACGGACTTGCGCTTGCGGTCAATGGCGTAGCGGATGGCGGCGCGGATGAGGCGCTTGGAGCCGAACTCGGAGATAGGCTTGATGCCGATGCCGGAGTCCGGACGGATGTTCTTGCCCATTTCCTTGTTGAGGAAGTCGATCACCTTGCTGGCCTCGGGCGTGCCTTCCTTCCACTCGATGCCGGCGTAGATGTCCTCGGTGTTCTCACGGAAGATGACGATGTCGATCTTCTCCGGGGCCTTCACCGGGCTGGGAACGCCCTCAAACCAACGCACCGGCCGCAGGCAGACATAGAGGTCCAGGATCTGCCGCAGGGCCACGTTGAGCGAGCGGATGCCGCCGCCGACCGGAGTGGTCAGGGGGCCCTTGATGCCCACGCGGTAGTCCTTAAAGGCGGTAATGGTATCCTCCGGCAGCCACTCGCCGAAGGTATTGAAGGCCTTCTCGCCGGCGTAGACTTCGAACCACTCAATCTGGCGCTTACCGCCGTAGGCCTTGGCCACGGCCGCGTCAAAGACGCGGACGGAGGCGCGCCAGATGTCGGGGCCGGTGCCATCGCCCTCGATGAACGGAAGGATCGGGTTGTCCGGAACGTTCAGCTTGCCGTTCTGAAATGTAATCTTCTGGCCCTGGGTCGGCGGCTTCAGCTTCAGGTACTTGCTCACGCGAAGACTCCCCCCACTGGAATGTAAGCCAAGCACTGGGTCCGCTCCGGGAGTAGGCGGTAGACTGCCCCACCCAAAAACATAGCCACGGCGAATAGGCCGTGGCTCAGGTCGTCAGGGCGTTGGCCTCGTCACACCTCTTGGGGCGGCCCCAGGCACTTTAGCCCGAGGAATGGCTCAACGGGACACAAAGGTTGGAAAAGCAACCTCATTATACACATGTGCGAAAAAACACGTCAATAAATCATTCGCTTGCGATAGTGAGTCGGGGCGAGGGCCTAGCGTTCCTCTGAGACGGCGCGTTCCAGCCGCTTCAGTTCGGCCTCCAGGCGCCGCTGGCGGCGGGCCAGGAACCAGATGTAGCCGAACAGCGCCGCCCAGATAACGGCGTAACCGGCGAACAGAAACTGCAGGGTGCTGGATGAAACAAAGCCAGGTTCAGTCATGGCTTCTCACCTCCGAAGGTCCCGCTTGAGAGCGGCGGCGCGCTCCGCCAGCGTCTCCAGGCGGACGCGGTAGCTGAGCAGGAAGGCGTAGAGAATCGTGAAGGAGACGAAGGAGAACACCATCGTAAACACCATGCTGGGCTCCATGTTCATCTTGTCCGTCTGAATCAGCGTCGGGTGAATGGAGCGCCACCAGCGGGTGCTCATGAAGACGATGGGCACGTCCACGAATCCTATGATGCCGAAGACCGCTGCCAGCCGTGACTGCTGCTGGCTGCCCTCGGCGGAGGACCGGATGACCAGGTAGGCCAGGTAGATGAACCAGAGAATCAACGTGGTGGTCAGGCGGGGGTCCCAGCTCCACCAGGTGTTCCAGATGGGGCGGGCCCAGATGGGGCCGGTGATGAGGGTGATGGTGGTGAACACGACCCCGATCTCGGCGGAGCAGTAGGCCAGGGTGTCCCAGCGGTGGGATCCGCTGCGCAGGAAGGCGATGCTGGCCACGAACACCACCAGGAAGGCGAGGAACGCGTTCCAGGCGGACGCCACATGGAAGTAGAAGATTCGCTGCACGTCGCCCATGACGCGCTCAGCCGGCACCCACAGGAACACCAGGCCCAGCGCAACGAACACGGCCACGGCCGCGAGGAGGCCCAGCGTCTGCGTCATGTCGCGCGCGGGGCCCTTGGCTTGGGGCACGACTCACACCTCCAGCAGATACTCGAAGAGGATAAAGGGAACGGCCAGGAAAATCAGGTCATAGGCCACCAGCAGCTTCAGCCAGATGGCGTAGTCCACAAGCCTCGCCCCCAGGAGGAGGCCGGCTGTGGACTTGACCGCCGCCATCACCACCGGCGTAATCACCGGAAAGACGATGATGGGCAGCAGGATCTCACTGGCCCGGGCCTGTGCCGCCAGGGCGGAAAGAAGCGTGCCCACGGCGATGAAGCCAAAGGTGGCGAGCAGCCAGATGGCCGCCAGCAGCCAGATGGATCCATCCAGCCGCATGTCAAAGAAGATGAAGAACAGCGGTGTCAGGACGACTTCGGAAGCGAGCATCACCAGCAGGTTGCCGATGACCTTGGCAAAGTAGATGGCGGAGCGGTCGAACGGCCCGAGCATCAGGGCCTGCAGACAGCCGTTCTGTTTCTCCGAGGCGAAGGACCGGTTCAAAGCCAGCATGCCGGCAAAGAAGAAGGCCACCCAGATCATGCCGGGGAAGACCTCGCGCAGGCCCTCCGGCGCCACGTCAAAGGCGAAGCTGAACGCCACCGCCACCAGCAGGGCGAAGATCAGCAGGGCGGAGAACATTTCCTTGGTGTGAAACTCGAGGCGCAGGTCCTTGACCAGCATGGCCCAAACGGCACGGGGAAAAGAGGGTTTCAAGGTCATCCCACCAGGCCCTGATAGGTTTGAGCGAAGTCCTCGGGCGAGACCGGCCCATCCGAAAAATACCGCAGCCGGCCGCGGTAGAGGATGGCGGCCCGGTCTGCCGCCCGCAGCCCTTCGGCGAAGTCGTGCGAGATGAGGAAGATGGTGGTGCCGGCCGCCTTCGCCCGGTCCACCTCGTCGTCCAGCATGGCCACCGCTTTCTGGTCGAGTCCTGTGTATGGCTCGTCCAGGAGCAGCAGGTCCGGGTCGTGAAGGAGCGCGCGGGCGATGGCCAGGCGCTGAATCATGCCCCGGGAGAACGTCCGCACCGGGTCCCCGGCAAACAAGTCCAGGCCGACCTGGCTCAAGAGCTGGTCGGCCCGTTCGGCGGGCTGGGCAAGCCCGTAGAGCTGCCCGTAGAAGACGAGGTTTTCACGCGCCGACAGGGCGTCGTAGACGAAGGACTGGTGGGACAGGACGCCGATGCGCCTACGCAGGGCATCCTGATCCTCGCCCACGCGGCGGCCGTCCAGGTACAGCTCGCCGTTGCTGGGGCGGATGAGCATGGCCACCAGCTTCAGCAAGGTCGACTTGCCGGCGCCGTTGGGTCCGAACAGGGCCAGGCACTGGCCCTGATGGAGCGTAAAGCTCACGTCGTCAAGGACGTCGCGTTCTCCGTATCGCTTGGCCAGGTGGCGGGCTTCGATCAGCGGTGCCGCTTGCGACATGCCGTCAGGCGCCTTTCAGCTGGTCCAGAACCGCCATCAGCTGCCGCTTCAACTCCAGGCGGCGATGCTCATAAGCAACCGGGGCGATCCGGCCCAGCCCAAAATCTTGGTCCAGGTCGGAAATCTTCTCGACCAGGCGCTCCTTTTCCTGCTGCAGGCGCTGGCGCGGCAGGGGCAAGACCGCCTCCATGGTCGACGGAGGCCGGCGCCGAAACGCCATGAATCCCAGCCCGGCGGCCAAAGCCAGCAGTACGGGGACGCCGGCTTTCAGGACCTGTTTCAGCCAGGCCGGCTCGGGAATCGGTGTGGCGTTGACGGCGTCCTGTCCCGTCGGCGCGTACTGCAGGCTGAGGCGAAGTTCCTGGCCCGCCGGCGCCGCGTCGCGGGAGAACTGCTGCATGGTGCGCCCGGCCACGTCGGACTGCCCCTGGTCCGTCAGGGCCGTGTTGAGCGAGGGCGGAGCCGTCAGGGTGGTGGTGTCGGCCAGGACGGCCAGCCCGGCCGTGGCGTAGGGCAGGGGCTGAATGAAGGTCCCGGCCAGACCCGGTGCCGGCAGTTCAAACTGCACGCTGACCCGCACCGGACCATCCGTCCCCAGGCCGGGGCGATAGAGCAGCCCCCAGGCAGCCTGTGCCCATCCCGCTGGGTCCAGGTCGGACTCGATCTGAACCTGGCGGGCCTCCGCCGGGAGCGGCAGAGGAAGGGGGCCCGTGGCCCGGCCATTGTGCAACAGCGTGAAACTCTCAAAGGCGCGCAGGGTGCCCGGCGCATAGCTGAGCACCACCGTCACCACGTCCAGGCTGACGCCCGGCGGCACCACCGGCTGGGCCACCTCCTGCAGCGCCGGCTGCACGGGCAGCGATGCCGGGGCAGCGGCCTGTGCCGATCCGCCCTGCGGGGTCAGGGTCAGGATGGTGACGGCCGCGGCAAGGATCAGGGCGAGGCTGCAGGCCCGTCCTCCCGGGCGGCTCACGAGGGCCCACCCCCGCGGCGCACGGCCTTCTCGGCCTCGCGCTCCAGTTCAGTCAACGACCGGCGAACACGGCTGAGGGCCTCCAGCCTCTCCTGGTGGGAAGCGTCGTCCAGCTTGCCCGTCAGATGGTCGTACTCGAGTTCCTCCGCCTCCTCCTCCAGCCTGTGGACTGTGGCCTCGGTCCGTTCACCGACGGCCTCGCCCAGTCCGGGGAGGTGCGCCAGGCCCTGCCGATCGCCGGGGAGCCAGGGGCGAAGGCCGAGTGCCAGCAGAACCGCCATACCACCCAGGGGCAGCACCCAGGGCGCGATGTTCATGGGGCTCATGACAACACCTCCCGGCGCCGCGGCTCCAGGGCGGCCTGAACCGGCACGCTTCGCGCCGCCCGCGGCGGCTCAGGCCAGACGGCGAAGAGAGCGCCGGCCACCAGCAGGTAGCGGCCGATCCAAATCCAGGCCACCAGCGGGTTGACCACAATGTTGAAGCTGGCCGGCACCTGAAGGAACCCGTTCACACGTTGTGAATCGGGGTTCCCGCCGAAGCCGCCCAGCACCACGTACAGGTCCTCCTGCAGGCTGCCGCGGATGGCCACCATCGCCATGGGCGAGGGGTTGCCCGGATACACGCGCTGTCCGGGCCGCAGGGGCTCCGGCAACAGCTTCCCGCCGCTGCTGACCAGCAAGGGGGCCGTGACCTCGGCCACGCGCCCGCGCCGGGCCATCTGCATGCCCTGGTACGTCAGGGAGTAGCGGCCGATGGTGATGGTGTCGCCCGGATTGACCGTCACCGTGCGCTCCATCTTGTAGGCAGACGAGCCCGTGATGCCCAGTACCATCAGGACGATGGCCAGGTGAACCAGATAGCCGCCGAACCGGCGGCGCGCCCGCGTGGTAAGGCGCATCAGCGCTGTTCCTGGCTTCTCCCCGGTCATCCGCATGCGGGCCACCGTGCCACCCCAGAACTCCAGCACGGTGACGAAGAGCACAAACAGCGAGGCGGCGAAGGCAGCCACCGCCAGCGGACGGCGGATGCCGAGAACTACAGCCAGTACGGCGAAAAGGGCCGCCGCCAACAGCGGTCCGCCGAAGGCCTGCACCGCCTGGCGCCCGGACGCCTTTCCCCAGGGGAGCACGGGCGCCACGCCCATGAGGAAGATCAGGGCGATGCCCAAGGGCACGTTTACGGCGTTGAAGAACTCCTGAGTCACGGCGATCTTGACGCCGCCCAGCCACTGGGAGATCAGCGGGAAGAGCGTACCCCAGAGGACGGCGAAGGCGAAACTGACCAGCAGCAGGTTGTTGAAGAGGAAGCTCGACTCCTTGGAGAGCAGGCTCTCAAAGGGCCGGTCGTCGCGAAGCAGGCTTCGGCGCAGAACCATCACGCCGGCGGTGAACACCACCAGGAAGGCCAGGAAGGTGAGGAACCACTGGCCCAGGGTCGGGTCCACAAAGGCGTGTACCGAGGCCAGGATGCCGCTCCGCGACAGGTAGGTGCCGAAGAGGGTGAGCAGGAAGGTCCCCGCCACCAGCGCCACGTTCCAGGCCTTCAGCATCCCCTTGCGCTCCTGCACCATGACCGAGTGCAGGAAGGCAGTGCCGGTCAGCCACGGCAGCAGCGAGGCGTTCTCCACCGGGTCCCAGGCCCAGTAGCCGCCCCAGCCCAGGACCATGTAGGCCCATTCGCCGCCCAGGGTGATGCCGAATGAGAGGAGCAGCCAGGTCACCAGGGTCCAGCGGCGCGTCGCCCGGATCCAACTGACGCCTGGAGTCCCCTGGATGAGAGCCGCCAGGGCGTAGGCAAAGGGCAGGGTGAACCCCACGAAGCCCAGGTAGAGCATGGGCGGGTGAATGGTCATGGCCGGGTGCTGGAGGAGCGGGTTCAGCCCCAGCCCCTCGAGGGGCGGCTGAGCCAGGGCTACGAAGGGCCTGGCCGTGGGCACGAAGTTCAGGACGCCCAGGAAGAACAGGGCCACGCCCATGATGATGGAGAGGGCCAGGGGGAACACCTCCCGGCCCTCCTTCTGCCTCAACAGGACAGCGGCGGCGGCGAACAGGCTGAGCATCCAGACCCAGAGCAGCAAGGACCCCGGGTTGTTGGCCCAGAGGGCCGCCACTTTGAAGTAGAGAGGCAGGTCGGTTGACGAGTGCTCCGCCACCACCTGATTCGTGAAGTCGTTCGCGGCGAATTGCGCCCAGAGCAGTCCCATGGCCGCCGTCAGCAGCACCGCCAGGGCCAGCGCGGCCCCCTGGCCGCTGGCCACCAGACGCGGGTCGCGGCGGCGAAGCCCCAGCAGAAGCGCCGCCAGGGCCCACAGGGCGGAGACCAGGGCAACGCCCATCAGGGCGCTGCCTGCCGCGTTCCAGGTCATGGCCGTCCCCCTACTGGGTCGCCGTCCGGCTGCCGGGGACGTTCCCGACTGCGGCGGCGGTCTGACTGGACTGGTACTTGCTGGGGCAGCTCAGCATGACCTTGTTGGCGAGGAAGCTGCCGGACCGGTCAAAACGCCCTTCCACGATGGCCTGTGTGGCCATATCCATGTTGTCAGGCTTGACCCCGTGGTAGACGATCGGCACCAGGCCGCCGTTCTGCCCCTTGACGGAGAAGGTCAGAACAGGGCCGCTCAGGTCGAAGGACACCGTCGACGGGTCCAGAGCGCCGCTCATGCGGACCGGCTTGCCCGCCAGGGCGCTGCCCTGGGCCAGGGCTTCATCCACGGTGAGATAATACTGCTTTCCCTGGCCGAAGGCGTTGACAATCAGGAACGCCACGGCAGACAGGATAACCCCCACGGCAAGCAGGACTCGGGTCTGCTTCTTCAGGGCCCATCCCTCCCACTGTCCAGCCTTTATCTGTTTTTGCAAAGAAATACTACAAAAAGGTGACGAGGCTATTATAGCATAGCCCCGTCACCCTCCTGTCAGGCAAAACCTTTCAAGCCGAGGGGCCTGCCCTCCAAAGGCGGGACAGGCAGCAGCCTCTTAGACCGCCATCGCGTACCCGGCGTCCTCCACAGCTTCCTTCATCATGGCCGTGGAAGCGGTGGCCGGGTCGTAGGTAACGGTGGCTTCGCCCTTCGCCAGGTCGACCCTGGCTTCGCTCACCCCGGATACGCCCTTGAGGGCCCTGGTAACGGCCATGACGCAGTGGTTGCAGGTCATGCCCTTAACGGAAAAGGTCTTGGTCTCCATGGAAGAACCTCCTTGTTATCAGGCCGCCGGTGGAGCCGCCGGCCGTGGATCACAATTTGAATGAGAATCAGGCGTTGGCCCGACGCGGGTCATAGCGCTTGAGCAACAGGGAGTTGCTGACCACGCTGACCGAGCTGAAGGCCATGGCCCCTCCGGCGATGGCCGGCGACAGGTAGCCCAGGGCGGCGATGGGGATGCCGATGACGTTGTAGATAAAGGCCCAGAACAGGTTGAGCTTGATGGTGCGCATGGTCTTCTTGGAGAGCCGGATGGCGGCGGCGATGCCGCGCAGGTCGCCGGCCATCAGGGTCACGTCGGCGGCCTCGATGGCCACATCCGCGCCCGTACCGATGGCCAGGCCCACGTCGGCGGTGGCCAGGGCCGGGGCGTCGTTGATGCCGTCGCCCACCATGCCCACCACTCGGCCCTGGCCCTTCAGTTTCTCCACCTGGCTGGCCTTGTCTTCCGGCAGCACCTCCGCCAGCACGTGGTCAATGCCCACCTGACGGGCGATGGCCTGGGCCGTCCGCCGGTTGTCGCCGGTGATCATGACCACCTCCAGGCCCATCCGCTTCAATTGGGCAATGGCCTCAGCCGAGTGCTCCTTCACCGTGTCGGCCACGGCCACCAGGCCGGCCAGGCGGCCGTCCACGGCTGCCATCATGACCGTCTTTCCTTCACCTTCGAGAGCATCCATCCGCGCTTCGACGGCGGCCGTATTCAGACCCCGTGCCGCCATCAGCTTGCGGTTGCCCACCACCAGGCTGCGGCCTTCCACCATGGCCTCTATGCCGTGGCCAGGGATGGCCTGGAAGCCTTGCGGCTCCTCCAACTTCAGGCCCCGGTCCCGGGCGCCCTGAACGATGGCCTGACCCAGGGGGTGCTCCGAGGATGTCTCGGCAGCGGCCACCAGGCGGAGCAGTTCGTCGCCTTCCATCCCCTGGGCCTCGACATCGGTGACCTCGGGTTCGCCCTTGGTGATAGTGCCCGTCTTGTCCAGGACGATGGTGTTCAATTGGTGCGCCTTCTCCAGGTGCTCGCCGCCCTTGAAGAGGATGCCGGATTCGGCCCCCTTGCCCGTGCCCACCATGATGGCGGTGGGCGTGGCCAGACCCAGTGCGCAGGGGCAGGCAATGACCAGAACGGCCACCATGTTAAGAAGAGCCACCGTCAGCCGGTCGCCGTCCGGAATCCAGGCGGCCGGCACCAGGAAGTACCAGATGAGGAACGTAACGGCGCCGATGCCGATGACCACGGGCACAAAGACGTTGGACACCACATCGGCCAGGCGCTGAATGGGCGCTTTGGAGGCCTGGGCGTCCTCCACCATGCGAATGATCTGGGCCAGGGCGGTGTCCTTGCCGACCTTGGTGGCCTTGAACTTGAAGGCGCCGTGCTTGTTGATGGTGGCGCCGACCACCGGATCGCCCACGCCCTTCTCCACCGGCAAACTCTCGCCGGTGAGCATGGACTCGTCGACGGCGGACGACCCTTCGACCACCACTCCGTCCACCGGCACCTTCTCGCCGGGCCGGACCAGTACGATGTCGCCCACCGTCACGTCGTCAAGGGTGATGTCCTGTTCCTGGCCGTCTCGGATGACGCGCGCCGTCTTGGGCTGCAGGCCCATCAGCTTCTTGATGGCCTCGGAGGTGCGGCCCTTGGCCACAGCCTCCAACAGTTTGCCAAGCTGGATGAGAACCAGGATGACGGCAGCGGCCTCGTAGTAGACCGGTACCATGCCGCCCATGCCGCTCCTGGCGTGCTCCGCCAGGGGGCTGAAGAACTGATTGTAGACACTATAGCCGTAAGCCGCCGTGGTGCCCATCGCCACCAGTACATCCATGTTGGCACTGCCATGGCGCAGGTTCAGATAGGCGTGGCGGTAGAAGGGTGCACCGGCCACCACCTGAATCACCGTTCCCAGGAGGAACTGGAGCGTCAGGTTGGCCAGGATGGTGTGCAGGCCCAGGTTCTCCAGGACCATGTTGAGGAGCAAGGGAAGGGTCAGGATCGCCGAGAAGATGAAGAGCCGGGTCTTGCCGCGAACCTCGCGCTGGCGTGCTTCCTTCTCCGTGTCCACGCTGCCCTTGTCCTGCAGAAGGGCGGCGTGGTAGCCGATCTCCTCGACGGCACGCACCAACTGCTGCGGGGAGACCTGGCCGGCGGTGTATTCCACCGTGGCCCGTTCCGTGGCCAGGTTGACAGTCGCAGTGACGACTCCCGGGGACTTACGCAGGGCCTTCTCCACCCTGGCCACGCACGAGGCACAGGTCATGCCCTGCACACTAAGCGTGAGCTTCTCCGTCGCCACCCCGTAGCCCAGTTCCGTGACCACCTTCAGGAGGTCCTCGGGCTTGACGAGCTTGGGGTCGTAGTGGACGGCGGCCTTCTCCAGGGCGAGGTTGACGTTGGCCTTGACCCCCGGGAGCTTGTTGAGTCCCTTCTCGATGCGGTTGGCGCAGGTGGCGCAGGTCATGCCGGTGATGCCAAAGGCCGCATGCTGGGAAGTGCCGGACTCATCCGGCGCCTCCGCCGGCACCGGCGGAAGGCTCAATTCGAGGCTGATTTCCTGTCGATCTTCCGTCTGGTTCTTGACGGACTCAGCGGTGTTGCTCATCTCATTCACCTCGCCGGCGAAGAGTTTGGGCAGGACTATTTTGCCCCGTGAAAGGCCCAGCGGTCCGCCGAAGATTGCACTACCCTACTGGGGTATCCTAGGTCCATCATAGGAAAAGGGCGGCACGCTGTCAAGGCCTGCCGCCCAATTTTCTCCAAAAACTATATCCTGGGAAGTACAGGAGTCTCTACTTGACGAACTTGGACAGGACGTCCATGAGCTCCTGCACCGCCGGTTCACCCTGGTCCAGCTTGATGGCGCTGGAGACGCAGCCCCGCGTGTGCGATTCGATCAGGGCCAGACCCACCTTATTAAGGCCGGCCTTGACCGCCGCCACCTGCGTCAGAATGTCGACGCAGTAGCGACTTTCCTCAATCATGCGCTGCAGGCCGCGAACCTGGCCCTCGATCTTCCGCAGGCGATCGAGAAGGTCCTGGTTCTCGCGGTTGGAGCGAGAGCTATGATGAAGTTCGATGTTGACGTCGCTCACGCTGACCACTCCCGAATGAACCCCTACCCTACCCAAGTAGGTGTAGGCTAATTTCAGTATCCCACGGGGAGAACTCGATGTCAACGCTGGTTCGGCGCCGGGAGCCTGAAGGGATCGATTCCTCCGCCTGTGGGTGGGGGATCAGGTTCTGGAGGGTGCGGCGGCGTCGGAGGGGCCGGGAACAGAGTCGGCGCGGCGGGCTCGAACGGTCAGGGCCAGGCCGGCCGTGAGCGCCAGCAGCCACACCCAGGAGAAGGCCTTGACCTGGTTGATCAGCTCCGGGGCCTGCAGCCACGGGCTGGTCCCCTGGTAGTAGTCAAAGTACCACTGGGCCAGGATCCAGCCGGAGGCGATCCCCAGGTGGCTGAGCCGCAAACGGCGCACCGCCAGAAACAGGAACCCCTCGAACCCGAGCCCCACGTGGGAGGCCAGCAGCATGAAGTTAGCCCAGTCAAAGGTCTGGTGGACGATGAAGTACTGCAGAATGACGACCACGGTCCAGACGCCGAAGTAGGCGGACGTGACGTAGGTCGCCGCCTCAAACCAGGGGCTGCGCCTTCCGGCCAGCCAGATACCCAGAGTCATGGTGAAGTACGTGCTGGCCAGGGGACAATCCGGCGTGAATAGCCAGTAATACCAGGGCGTCACGGCCAGCTGCTCACGGTACCAGTAGAAGCCGTAGACCGAGCCGGCCAGGTTGACCAGCAGCAGCGGCCACCACCAGCGCCGGGAACGAGGCACGTCCAGGAGCCAGGCGACCAGTCCCTTCACCACCGGAACCCTCCCCGCCTGTCGCACGTCTAGACCCGATAATCCGGCGCTACTTCGATGCCTGTTCCAGGAACGTCTTCATGCCGCGCTCGTCCAGGGCGCCCGGGTAAATGCCCGTGATGACGCCGTCCTTGTTCACAAAGACACTGGTGGGAAGCGCGCGGATCAGGTAGTTATTGGCGACCTCGCCGCTGGGGTCGTACGCCATGGGTAGGGCCAGTTTGTTGTCCTGGGCGAACTTCTTCATCATGTCCGGCGTTTCATTAAGGTCAGCGTCAACCAGAAGTACGTGGATCTGACCCTTCTGTGCCTGGTAGACCTTCTGGATGTCCGGCATCTCCACCTTGCACCACTTGCACCAGGTGGCCCAGAAGTTGATGTACACCGGCTTGCCCCGCAGGTCGGAAAGCTTCACCTTCTTGCCGGTGGCGATGTCCGTGACCTCGAAGTCCGGCGCCAGGTAGCCTTTTTCCGGCCGTACTTCCAGGTTGGCGGGGGTAGCGCCCGCGCTGGCGCCGCTGCTGCCGCCTTCGACGGGAACGGGGCCGGCCTCGGGCGGGTTCGGCGAGCGCGTGCTCACCCGAGCCTGGTAGACGGTCCACGCCACCAGCACGGCGGCGGCGGCCAGCACGGCCAGGGTCAGCCATCTGTTGCGGCCCTGCTGGGAACGGTTCGTAGCGCTCACGGGCATCCTCCTTCACCTAGCCCCAGAATGCGTACCGGGCGAGGCTGTTAAACAGGCTGAAGTAGATCATCACGCCAACGCCCACCAGGAGCAGGCCGGATACGACCTTGATGGTGGGCAGGTACCGATAGAGCCGGCGCACCAGCCGCGGCGAGCGGCTGAGCACCAGGGCGGCGGCCAGGAAGGGCACGGCCAGACCGGCCGAATAGACGCCCAGCAGCACAATGCCCTGGCCCACCGTCGTCTGCGTGGAAGCCAGGACCAGGATGGAGGCGAGAATCGGCCCGATGCAGGGCGTCCAGCCGGCGGAAAAGGCCATACCCAGCAGGAACGAGTAGCCCAGGCCCGAGGCCCGTGGTCTCACGTCCATGCGGACCTCGCGCGACAAGAAGGAGAGGTTGATGATGCCGGCGGTGTTGAGCCCCAGGACGATGACCAGGATGCCGGCGATCTTCCCCACCAGCCGCTGGTTCTGGAGCAGGAAACGGCCAAGGGTGCTGGCCGCGGCTCCAAAGGCGACAAAAACAACGGAGAAGCCGAGGACAAAGAGAAGGGCGTTGGCCATCAACCGGCTGCGGCCGGCCTTTTGGTCGGCCATCTGTTCCAGCGTGTGGCCGGCCAGATAGGTGAGGTAGGTGGGGATCAGCGGCAGAACACAGGGCGACAGAAACGAGAGGAGCCCCGCGGCAAAGGCGACCGGCAGGGCTACAGTCTGAGGACCCACAAACCCACCTCGCTTTCGTCCTTGAGAGCCGATCTGAGGCGATTATACCACCGGGGGGTTCCCGGCGGCAACGCAAGCCTGCGGCGCGTCAGCAAGCCTCCAAAAGCCCGTCGCGTTTTGAACTCCCGGTTCGAATAAACCAGGTGACGACAAGGATCTGGGCCTATGGGAACGGGGGTATCCCTGTCCGTCGGGGCGGCGGACTCCCCCAGCACAGGACGTTCCGCTGACGCGAAGAGATGCAAGAGGACTTATCAACAAGGTTATCCCCAGGCTGTGCACATCCGAAGGCTTGTTTGGCTTACAGAATGTGGCTCCGGTCAACCGCAGGCAGAACGGTTCGGGGCCTGCCGCCGCAGGCCTTGGCGGCGGCGCCCCAGCAGGAAACAGGCTCGTACAGGCGGAAATGCGAGGAAAAGGCCAGCAACGAGGAGGCGGCGGCATGACTCAGGTGCGCGAACTGGCAACGGCCGTGGAGCAGAACATTCAGCAGGTGATGGTGGGCAAGCGCCGCGAGATTCAGTATGTGCTGGTGGCGCTGCTGGCCGGCGGACACGTTCTTGTGGAGGATGTTCCCGGCGTTGGCAAGACCACGCTGGTGAGGGCCCTGGCTCGTTCGCTGGGCTGCCAATTCCGCCGCATTCAGTTCACCCCGGACCTGCTGCCATCCGACGTCACCGGGGTCTCCGTTTTCAACCAGGGCACCGGCCAGTTTGAGTTCCGGCCGGGCCCCATCTTCGGTCAGGTGGTACTGGCGGACGAGATCAACAGGACCTCGCCCAAGACGCAATCCGCCCTGCTGGAAAGCATGGAGGAAGGCCAGGTGACCGTGGACGGCGTCACCCACCCGCTGCCGCGCCCCTTCCTGGTCCTGGCCACACAGAACCCCATTGAGTACGAGGGAACCTTCCCCCTGCCGGAGGCCCAACTGGACCGCTTCCTGCTGCGGCTGCAGATCGGCTACCCGCGTCCGGAGGAGGAGCGCCTGATCGTGGAGCGCTCGCGGCAGTTGCCGTTGGAGAGGCTGCAGCCCGTGGCTCAGTCGGAGGGCGTCCTGCAGGCGCAGGCCGAGGTGGCCGAAGTATTCGTGGAACCCTCGGTGCAGGACTACATTGTGCGACTGGTCCAGCGCACACGCCAGCATCCGGACGTCTATCTGGGTGCGAGCCCGCGCGGCTCCATCGCCCTCTCCCGGTCCGCTCAGGCCCTGGCCTTGATCCGCGGGCGCAATTACGTCGCCCCGGACGACGTCAAGGAGCTGGCGCCTGTAACCCTGGCGCACCGCCTCATCCTCAAGCCCGAATCGCGGTTTTACGGCGGAACGCCGGAGAAAGTGCTGGCCGACGTTCTGTCCCAGGTGCCCGTCCCGGTGGAGACGGCCCATGCGCGGTAGGCTGCGGCACGAGCGGACGCAACCGTGGTCCGTCACCGGCGGCCGGGCTCCGGCCCGGCTCTCCCGGCTCTCCCTGCGGGACTGGCACCTGCCCCTGCTGGCCGTGGGCGCCTTCATCTTCGCCCGGCTCAGCGGCGGGGCCCTGCCCTGGTTCCTGTTCTATGCCGTTACCGGACTCCTTCTCGTCTCCTGGCTCTGGACCCGCCACCTCCTGCGCAACCTGGCCTGCCGCTGGGACATCCCCTCCAACTCGCTCACGGTGGGGGAGACCTCTGAGGTGCGGCTTCGTCTCTACAACGAAAGCTGGCTGCCGGCCACCTGGCTGGAGGCGACCCACCAGGCGGCCCTGGGCGAGGGAAGCTCGTTGGCCGGCGCCGTGCCGTCCCTGGGCAGCCTGGTGCTGACCCTGCCCGTGACCGCGGCGCGGCGTGGCTTCTTCCCCGCCGGCAGGCTCGACGTCGCTCTGGGAGACCCCCTGGGGGTCTTCACCGCACGCCGCCTGCTGGTCTCCGACCGGCACCTGACGGTGTATCCCCGCGCCCTGAGGGTCGGCCGCCTGCCCCTGGCCCTGCGCCAGCCCTACGGGCATACGCGGACGCACAGGCACGCCCAGGAGGACCTCACCAGCGTCGCCGAGGTGCGGCCCTTCCGCACCGGCGACAGCCCACGTCGCATCCACTGGAAGGCCACGGCCCACCGGGGAGAACTGCAGGTGCGCGAGTACGAACTGGCGGCCACCACCGAGGTCCACCTGATACTCGACCTGTACGGCCGGGGGCATCACGGGGACGGTCCGGACTCCAGCCTGGAACGGTCGGTGGAGGTCACAGCCTCCCTGGCCAGGACCATCCTGGAGCAGGGACTGGCCGTCGGCGTGGTGGGCCACGGCGCGAAACGCCTGACCGTGCCTCCCGGCCGCGGACTGCGGCAGCTGCGGCGCATTCTGGAATCGCTGGTGGCGGTGCAGGCCGATGGCGTGCTGCCCCTGGCCCATGCCCTTGCCGGCGAGAGCCGGTCCTTCTCACCCCGCTCCACGGTCATCGTGGTCACGGCGGCCCTGGGCCGGGACCTGGTGGCGTCTCTGCTCACCCTCCGCGGCGAGGGGCACGGGCTTTTGGTCGCAGCCGTGCGCCCGGGCGGTCCGGCGGAGGATGAGTGGGCGGCCGCCCTTGGAGCGCTCCAGGCGGAATCCATCCCCACCCTGGTGGTGCACGAGGCCGCGGACCTGGTACCCCATCCCTTGTCGCCGGCGGGGGTGAGGGTATGAGGCTGGAACTGGAGAGGCGACAGGGCCTTGCCCTGTCGGTCCTGGCGGCGGGGCTGTTCGCCGCGCTGACCTATTCCCTGGTGCTGGGTCTCACCCTGGCACCCTACGTCCGGTTCCTCGTCCCTCTGGCCTTCCTCACCACCCTGGCCGGCACGACCGCCGTCCGCCGGCCCTGGCCGGTGGTGACGGGGCTCGGGCTGCTGACCGTGCTGGCCACGGGTATGCTCGCCCTGCCCCAGGTGCGCCCCTGGCTGAACCTGGTCTGGGAGGGGTTCGACCTGCTCCTCACCTCCGCCGGTCAGGCCGGTCCACCGCCGCATCTGGCCGCCCTGGAAGCTCTGGCTGCAGGAATTGTATTCATCCCCGGCGGCCTTCTGGCCGGCTGGGCGGCAGCCTGGCTGCTGTGGCGCCGCGGCACCGCCCTGCCGCTGCTGCTCCTCGGCGTGCTGGTGCTGGGGGCGCAGTGGCTTTGGTTCGTGGAGTCGGCGCACCCGGCCATGGTTGCCTACTGGCTCCTCTGGGTGATGATTGCGGCCCTGACGCAGACGGGCCTTCGCCGGGCCGCCTGGCGCCAGGCCGGCTCCCGCCTCTTCGAGCCCCCGGCGGGCCTGGTGTTGGCCGTGTCCCTGGCCCTGGCGGCAGCCCTCACCGTCATCGGAGTCGCTTTGCCCAACCGCTTTGAGCCGGTCAGCCTGGAGTCCGTGTCGCGGGCTGTGGTGAACGCACTGCCGAGCCTGGAAGGCCTGCGCGGCGCGGCAGCGGGGTCGTCGCGCTTTCGGTTCAGCCTGACCCGCACCGGATTCGCCCGCAGCCAGGAGCGCCTCGGCGGACCGGTCCGAACCGACGACCGCGAGGCCCTGACCCTCCGCATCCTGGGGGACAGACTGCCGGCCACCCTCTACCTCCGGGGCTCCGTGGATTCGGAGTACACGGGCCAGGGCTGGCGGACGCCGGAAGACGTGCAGGGCGAGAGCACCCGGGGCGACAGCACCAAGGTCATCCCAGGGGAACGGTTCGTCACCCTTCCCTCCACCCCGGCGCAGGTAACCCTCACCGTGCAGAACCTGCGCACCAACACCATCTTCGCTCCCACCGGTCTGCACCGGCTCTCGGTGCCGGGCGGCTCCTACCTGCGGGACTCCCTCGGCAACCTCACGGCGGAGCGTCCCCTGGGCCGGGAGGAAACCTACCAGGAGCAGGTGGAGGTGGCCTGGGACAACGCCGGCCTGCTGGCCAGGACCGACCGGGTGGAGCCCACCAACCGGGACCTGGCGCCCTTCCTCCGCCTGCCTCCCGCCCTGCCGCCCCGCGTGGGCGGCCTGGCGCAGGAAGTGACCAGGGGGGCGACCAACCCCTACAACCAGGCCCTGATGGTGGAGGATTATCTGCGCGGTCTCCCCTACAGCCTGGACGTCCCGGCGCCGCCGGCCGGCCGTGACTTCGCTGACTACTTCCTGTTTGACCTGCAGCGCGGCTACTGCACCTACTCGTCCACCGCCATGGCGGTCATGCTGCGCACCCTGGGCATCCCGTCACGCTGGGTGCAGGGTTTCGCCGTGCCCCTGGACAGCGGCTCGGGAACCTACGCCGCCCGCAACAGTCAGGCGCACGCCTGGGTGGAGGCCTACTTCTCCGGGTACGGCTGGGTGGCTTTCGATCCCACCCCACGTTTCACACCGCCAGCGCGCACTCAGCCGGCGCCGGTGGAAGAGGCGACGGGCACAGGCAACGGGGCGACCGGCTCCACCGGGACGGGAGGACCCGGCCGCAACCGCGGCCTGGATGAGGAGGCACTGCCGCCGGGGAGCCAGGTCCAGGCCCAGATTCCCGTGTCCCATGAGGGTTTCCGGCCCTGGACTCTGCTTGCGGCCGCATTCAAAGTGACCTCGGTCCTGGCTCTGCTGGCTGGTCTGGGCCTGGTGGTCCTCCGCTGGTGGCGGGAGCGTCTGCCTGCCGGCAACGGCAAGGCGCGGCTGCGCGCCTTCTTCCGGAACCTGGAGGGACTGCTCAGCCGTTTCGACCACGGGCGTAGGCAGGACCAGACTCCCGAGGAGTGGCTTCGCGCCCTGGGCTACCGCTGGCCCGACCTGAAGGGCGACATGCAGGCCCTCTCGCTGGCCTACCAGGACACGCGCTATGGCCTGCGGACGCCGGCGGCCGAAGCCCTGAACGGCGCCGACCGCCTCTGGGCGGCATTGCGCCGCCGCCTGCTGGCAGAGACTTCCTGGGCGGGGTACCTGTGGCGACGGTTCAGGCCGTGAGGCGAACCGTTGCTTGAGGGAGAAACGGAGAAGGCAGGCAGCCGATCGGCTGCCCGCCCTTCATCACTCGCCACCGCCCGCGGCGTCCGTGTCCTCGGCCGCCTCTTGCTCCCGGCGCCGGTCCATGCTCCGACGCACCAGGCGCGACACCACAATGCTGCTCTCAAACAGGCCGTACAGGGGAAGGGCCACCAGGCTCTGCGTGATGATGTCCGGCGAGGGCGTGATTACGGCAGCCACCACGAAGGCGAGCAGCACCGCATACTTGCGCATCCGCCGCAGGAAGCGCGGCGTGACCAGCCCCAGACGGGTCAGCAGGGCCACTACCAGAGGCAGCTCGAAGACAAGGCCGAAGGGCATGATGAAGCCCGTCACAAAGCTGATGAGGTTGTTCACTGACACCAGGGTCTGGGCCTGGCCGCGGGTGAAGCCGACCAGGAACCCGACGGCGGCGGGCAGGAACAGCAGGTAGGCCATGACCGTGCCGGCCACGAACAGCAGCACGGCCGCCGGCAGGTAGGTCCAGATGTAGCGGCGCTCCCGCGGCGTGAGGCCGGGCATGATGAAGGCCAGGATGTGGTAGCCGAGGACCGGTGACGCCACCACGATGCCGATGTAGGCGGCCAGCCTGAACTGGATGAGGAAGCCCTCGGTGATGCCCAGGAAGGCGATGTTGCCGCCGGCCTTTTGGATGGGACCGATTACGGGCGCCAGCAGGACAGTAAAGAGGCGCGGCGCATAGGCGAAGGAGACGCCGATGGTCACCACCAGCGTCAGGGCCGACCAGATGAGCCGGCGACGCAGTTCCTCCAGGTGTTCGGTGATGGTCATGCGGTCCCTGGCCATGGGCATCTCCTTCTCGTATCAGGCCTGGCGCGGCAGCAGTCCGCCGACGCCCAGGCGCGTAAAGTCGGAGCGTTCCAGCCGCTCGCCGGCCAGCACGCGGGGTAAGACCAGGTCGAACACCGTGGCCTTCTCGTAAATGACTGCCCCCGGCAGGCCCATGACGGGAATGTCCCGGCCGCCTTCGGCGGGCAGATAGCCGAACAGGAACATGGAGCCGGGCAGGACCGGCGTGCCGTGGGTGATGACCGTGGCCCCGGCGCGGCGAATGGCTCCCGGCGTCCGGTCGTCGGGGTCCACGGACATGCCGCCGGTGACCAGAATCAGCTCGGCTCCCTGGCGGGCGAAGTCCAGGATGGCCGCCCTGGTTTGATCCGGGTCGTCGGAGACGAAGGTCTGCGCCAGGATGGGGGCGCCGAAAGGCTCCAGCTTCTGCCGCAGCGCCGGGCCGAAGGCATCCGGGATGCGCCCCTTGTAGACCTCGCTGCCGGTGGAGACGATGCCGGTCCGAAGCGGTCGGAAGGGCAGAACCTGCACGGCTCGGGGCCCCCCGGCGCAGAGCGCCTCAGCCTCGGCCACGGTGGACTCCGGCACCAGCAGGGGGACCACTCGGGTCGCCGCCACGACCTCGCCACGCTGAACGGGCACCCGGTCGGGCCGGGTGGAGACCACCACGTACTCGATCTGGTTGAGCCGGTGGACGAGTTCCGTCTCCAGGGCAAGCAGCCCGTGGTGGGCCGCGGTCAGGTTGACCCGGCCCTCGGCCGGCGGCGTGAACTCGCACCCCGGGCCGCCGATGGCCTGACTCAGCCGGATGGCGGCGTCTTCCTCGTGAACCTCATCCGGGCCGATGTCCAGGACATAGACGTGCTCCTTGCCGCAGTTCAACAGCTCCGGCACGTCCTCCCTGCGGATGACGTGGCCTCGCCTGAACAGAACGCCCTTGGAGACCCCCGGAACAATGCGGGTAATGTCGTGGGCCAGAGCCAGCCCCACGGCCTCTTCCGTCAGCACTTCGCGGAGCAATCAACCCGCCTCCCACGCCATCTTACCGTCGGCCGTTTTGACGTGTCAAACAGGCCCTGCATCGGGCCGGCCCGCAAGGGCTCGGGAGGCCGCGGCGGGCCTCACTTCCTGGGAATGGCGGCTACCGCCAACTGGTCGGCCAGCTCATTCAGTTCGTTGCCGGCGTGGCCCTGGACCTTCACCCAGGTCACACGGCGCTGCTCGGCTTCGGCCCGCAGTTGTCTCCACAGGTCCTGGTTCTCCACCGGGGCTCCCTTGACGTTCCTCCAGCCGCGAGCTTCCCAGCCGCGGAACCAGTTCTGCAGAAAGGCGTTGACCACATAAGCCGAGTCACTGTTGATGGTCACCGCACTCCCCGGCGGCGTCTGACGCAGGGCCTCGATGGCGGCGCGCAGCTCCATGCGGTTGTTGGTGGTGGCCTCATCGCCGCCGGAGAAACTGCGGCCGTCGGTGAAGACCGCGGCCCACCCGCCGCGCTGGGGGCCGGCCGCCTGGTTGTTGGAGCAGGCGCCGTCCACGTAGGCGACGTAGCCGCTTGCACCGGCCGGCGGGGACGGCGGGGCTGCCGCGGCCGCCGGGGCCGCCGCGGTGTCCCGGGACGAGGCCGCCTTGCGGCGGGAGGGCCTGGAGGCAGGGGCGGCGGGCTCGCCGGTCAGCCCCAGGGGCGAGCCGCACCAGGGGCAATACCGCAAGGGCGAGCCCTGCAGGGTGGGGAGCCCGGAGACGGGGTCGGCCAGTTGGGCGCGAGCCCGTTCAAAGTCGTTGCAGCAGGACTTCATGGAGTGCTCCTTCCATCCCGGAGGATGGGTCTGTGGTTTGGGGACAGCGCGGGCGTCTGACGGAGCCGGCGGCCGGATCAGCGGGATACCGGCTCCGGCAGCTCGATGATGCGGGCGCCGGAGGGGTAGCGCCGGGCCGCCTCGACTTCACGCTGGTGGCAGCTGAACAGCAGGACCTGGCTGGTACGGCTGAGTTCCACCAGGTGGCCCATGGCCCGCATCAGCCGCTGGTCGTCAAACTGAACGAAGGTGTCATCCAGCAGGAAGGGCACGGTCTCGCCGCCGCCCGTCAGGAGGCGCGCCATGCCCAGGCGCAGGGCCAGGTAAAACTGGTCCAGGGTGCCTCCGGAGAGGTCCTCGGCGGCATGAAGTTCACCGTTCTCCGGCACAACCGCGCGCAGGCCGAGCCGGGCGTCCACCCGCACCTCCCTGTACCTGCCTCCGGTGATGGCGGCGATGGCGGCGGAGGCCGCTTCGTTGAGCCGGGGCGCGAACTCGCGGTGGACCTCTTCCGAGGCGGCTTCGACCTCGGACCTGGCCTGTTCCAGCACCCAGCGCCGGTCGTCCAGGCCCTGCCGGGCGATCCGGGCCTCCTCCAATTCGGCCTGCAGCGAGGCGACGTCGGGCAGGTCGCGGTAGGCCTGCTCGATGCGCTCTTCCAGGCCGCGAACCTCGGCCTGCTTGCGGGAGCGTTCGGCCCTCAGGGCATCGAGCCGCCGGGCCAGGTCGGAGGGGTCTCCCGACACCGGCTCCTCCGGTCGGGAAGGCTCCTCGATTTCGCCCAGGGCCTGCTCCAGCGAGGCCTCGTCGCCCTCGGCCAGCGCCTGGCGGAGCACTTCCTCCGCCGTGCGCCGGGCTGACTCGGCCTCGCGATAGGACTGATAGCTCTGGTAGGCGCGCCGGAACTCGTCCGGGGTGGCCACGCCGGCGGCCCGGAGGACACCGTCCAGGCGGGTTTGCAGCGAAGACAACTCCGTCTGCTGCGCCGCCAACCGGGACTGGACCTGCTGGATCTGGCGGTCCAGGTCCTCCAGGGCCAGGCGGGTCCGGCTGTGGGCGGCCCAGACCTGACGAAACTGCCGAATGTGTTCTTCCTGAATGGCCTGCGGGTCAGGGCGGCCTATCCCGGCGGTCGGCGCACCCTCACCCGGGACGGCGGCCGCCGCAGCCGAGGCCGCACCCTGGGGCAGAGCCGCTGCTACCTGCTGGGCCGCGTCGACGGCTTCGGCCAGGGCCCCGCCTGTTACCTGGAGAGCCCGGGCAATATTGCGCCGGTCGGTCTCCAGCCGCTCCAGGTCGCGCTCCAAGGACTGGCTCTCCTGCAGCAGCCGCTGACACTCCCGGTTCCTGGCCTTGAGTTCGGCGGTGCCGGTCACCGCGGCCCCCTGGAGCAGGCCCTCTCGCTCTGCGCGCAGTCCGGCCGCCTGTTCGGCAGCCTGCTGGGCCTGGCCCTCCAGGGTCTCAAGGGCCAGTGCGGCCTCGCGGGCAGCCTGAAGGGCGGACCCCGGAGGGCGCTTGAGGAGGAGCCACAGGGGAAATGCCGCCACGGCCGTCAGGGCAACCAGGGGCTGGCGCAGCACCACGGCCAGGCCCAACCCCAGCAGGGCTGCGAGGCCGGAGACCAGGGCGGCAGTCCTGCCGCGGCTGTTCCGGGCCACCTCCGCCAGCCGCAGGCGCTCCGCCGCCTCGGGCCGGGCCTGGGCCAGGCGAACCTGCTCGGTCTCACTCTGACGGAGGCGGTCGTCCAGTTCCTCCAGCCGCGTCTCCCACTCCACGCCGCGCTCGGCCAGGGGCCCGAACGCCGCCAGCCGGCTCTTCAAGGCCTCGCGGTCTGCGGCCAGCTTCTGCAGGCGGGTCTCCCGATCGCGGGCATCGTCCTGCGCCGCGCTGTAGGCGCCGAAGTCCCGTGTGACCTGAGCTTCCAGGTCGGGGTCCAGGGACTGCAGGGGCTGGAAGGCGGCCAGGGTTCCCTCCGCCTCGGAACGGCGCCGGCGCAGAGACTCCAGAGCGGACTGGGATTCGCGCCCCTCCCGCGCCAGGCGGGAAAGGGCTTCGGCCAGGGCGGCGACCTCGTCCCGCTGGTCCGCGGGAAAGCCCTGCCAGGCCTGCAGCGAGGCGACCTTCGCCTCCGCCTCGGTCAAAGCCTGCCTCAGATCCCTCAGGCGCTGCAGCCGTTCCGTCAGGTCCTGCCGGCGCCTGGACGCCAGGTTGCGGCCGGCTTCGGCCTCGCGAGCAGCCAGTTCCTGCTCCTCTAGCCGGAGGTGTCGCAGACGCGCTTCGTTCCCCAGGTTCTCGTCGCGCACCTGGCAGGCTCGCTGCAACTGACTGTCCAGGGATGCCACCCGCCGGACAGCCTGCGCCAGGGGCTTGCCGGAGTCGCGGTCCGGGTGCCCGATCTTGGCCATCTCCTGGTCGAGGAGCTTGATCACGCCGCTGATGGACACGTCCTCCTGCCCGCCGCCGGCCAGGTTGGCCAGGCGGGCCGTCAGGTCGTGCGTCAGCCCCAGCTTGCCCGCCTCCATCTGCCCGATGCAGGCGGTGGCGGAAAACATCGCGTCGGTAAGGCCCAACTGTTCTTCGGCGAAGAGCAGTTCCTTGCGCCGGTCCTGCCGGAACCGCGAGGTCAGTTCCTGGCCGGTGGCGGCGTCATAGAGGCGGATGAAGCCCTTGTCGCCGAAGTCACGCTCGACGCGAAAGGTGGCCCCGCTGTCCAGGCGGTAGAGCAGGACGCCGCGGGGCGATGACCCGTCCCAGGGGGAGAGGCGCTCCAACTCGGGCAATGGCTGCCGCCGGGCGGCACCGGGCTTCTGCAGGCCGAAGAGCATACCCTGGATGAATCGCATCAGGGTGGTCTTGCCGGTCTCGTTGGGGCCGTAGATGACGTTGAGGCCGTCGCCGAACTCCAGGCTGAGGCTCTGGAACCGTCCGAACGACGCCACCTGCACCTTGCGAATCTTCACCGGTTTGCCACCCTCCCTTCAAAGGCGTCAAGGCCGGTGAACAGCACCCGCTGCCAGCGGGCCTGCTCGGCCGGGTCCTGCGTCGCCTCCAGCTTCGCCAGCAGGCGGCGCACGAAGACGCCTCTCGCCGTCTGTTCCCGGGCCAGCCTGTCCAGGTCATGCTCCGGGTAGGCGGCCGAGGAGAGCCGAAGGACGTGAAACTCCCCCGCCAGGCGGCGCTGCAGTTGGGCCACGTCGACATCCAGGGAGGGGTCCACGGCGCCGGTCAGTTGAATGCGGTAGAGGTGTCGGCGGCGCTCCTGCTCGGGCACGGCCTGCAGCACCCGGGCCATGACGTCCTCGGGGCTGACCGCACCGGTGATCGCCACCTCCAGGCTGACGTGCTCGCGCCGGCCCACAGGGCGAAGCTCCAGGCGGCTCGCGCCCTTGCCGACCTCGCCCACCGCCACGCCGTGCGCCCCGGTCTGGCCGAAGTCCAGGGACTCCGGACTCCCTGGGTACTGCGCCACCACCCGCTGCTGTCCGCCCGGCCCGGGGACCGCGGCCACCACCCGAGCCTTGTGGAAGTGCCCCAGGGCCACGTAATCGGCGCCGGTGGCCAGCACCTCCTCGGGCGTGAGCGGCAGGTAGGGGGACTTGCCGGCCGGCAGGCCGGTAACGTCGGACCCGTGCACCACCACCAGGTTGATGCGGGAGGGGTCGTCCACCTTGAGGTCGCGCAGCAAGTGGCCCGAGACCTCAAAGCGGTCGAACCCGTAGCCGTAGACCGTCACCGGCAGGGCGGGGCAGCCCTCCGGCCGGTTGTCATCGTCCAGCCGGACAGCCTCCCAGGCGGGGCCGAAGATGTGCACGTTGGTGGGCCAGGCATGGGTGCGGTAGAAGGAGGTTTCGGTAGCCGCGTCGTGGTTGCCGGGGGCGATGAACACGCGAATCTCCGGGAGGGAGGCCAGCAGGTCACAGACAAACTTGACGGTGCCCTTGCGCACCGACTTCTGCTCCAGCAGGTCGCCGGCCACCAGGAGCACCGACACCTGCTCCTGCGCCGCCATCTCCACGATGCGGCGAAACGTGTCCTTGAGCTCCTCGGTACGGTCCCGGGCCGCCGCCGGATCCAGGCCCAGGCCGCTGAAGGCCGTGTCCAGGTGCATGTCCGCCAGGTGCAGGATCTTGATCGTGTCCATCAGGACACCTCCCCGTGGCCGGCCAGCGCGCCGCTGGCCCGGCAAAAGTCCCTCTGGGGGCAGGTGAGGCAGTGGTTACCAACCTGGGGGGGATAGTCGGTCAGGCTCCGGCCTTCGGTCATGGTCGCCACAAGATCCTTGAGCCGGATCTCGATGCCGTCCAGGTCGTCCCCCGCCACAGGTATTCGCAGGCATACGTCGGGCTGCAGGAAGTAGAGCCAGCAAGCCTCCACTGGCAGCCGCAACAGCCGGTGCGCCACCAGGGCGTAGGTCTCCATTTGAATCCGATACTTGCCGGCGGTCTCCTCCACCTCATCCAGGCCGATGGCGTTGGTCTTGAAGTCGATGACCAGATGGCGGCCGTCCGCCGCCGTCACCAGGTTGTCCATGACGCCGCCGACGGAGAGCAGGGTCCCCGGCAGTCGGTACTGGAAGGCATGCTCGGCCCGGGACAGGCCCGAGGCGATGACCGCGAAGACCTCGCTCCGGAGGTAGCGTTCCAGCAGCGGCCTTACTTCCTTCTCCGCGGCCCGGGCCCGAGCCTCCTCCGTCAGGCCGGCCTCGCGCAGAACCTGGGCCAGGAGGTCGTCCAGCTGGTCCGGGTGCCGCAGGCGTTCAGCCACGCGGTGGACCAGATTGCCTCGCGTGATGGCGTCCAGGCCCCTGGCCTCCGTGGCCCGGCCCTGCCCCCGGCCCGCGGGTCGGTCCGTCGGCAGGCCGAACCGCCGCTCCAGGGCGAACCGTCGGGGACAGCCCTGGTAGGTCATGAGGTCCGTCACGGACCAGGAGACAGGCGACTCCGGGCCAACCCCCCCCACCCCGGCGCCAGGTTGCGGAGCCGCACCGGTGTGCCTTCCCCTGTCCGGCAGAAAGCCGGCCGCCTCCAGCAGGTCCGGCGGTGGCTCCGGGATGGGTGCGGCGCCGGCGGGGGTCTTCGTCCCCCCCTGGGTTTCGGCGGCCAACAGGCCGGCGATGTCGTCCGGCAGCCACAACCGCACCCGGGCCAGACCAGGGGTTATGTCCGGGGGCGCGGCAAAGGGGCGATAGGCCGGTACTCCCTCAGCCCGGGCCGCCTGCAGCTCGTCCGTGTCGGTGATGCCCAGGGCGCGGCAGAGCCACTCCAGCCAGGAGGCCATCTCCAGGTAGTCGCGGGCGGTGTTGATGCGGCTCCTGGTACCCGCCAGCACCAGCCGGTCCCGGGCCCTGGTGGTCGCCACATAGAGCACCCGCATGGACTCCTGGCGCTCCAGCCGGCGCTCCTCCTCCTCCAGGCGGCGGCGCAGCCAGGTAGTGCGGCGCTCGCCGTCCGGCCCCACGGCGGACAGGCCCAGTCCCAGTTCCGGACGGTAGAGCATGCCGCGCAGGGCCTGCTGCGTCCGCGCCAGGTCCGCCACCACCACGACCGGAAACTCCAGCCCCTTGGACTGGTGCACGCTCATGAGCTTGACCGTGTCCCCCTGGCCGGACTGAATGGCAGCCTCGCCCTCGCGGGCCTCCCTGTCCTCAAACTCCCCCACCAGGGCGATGAACTCGCGAAGCCCCGCCGTCCCCTGGCCGAGCCGCCGGGCCAGGGCCACCAGCTTGCGCAGGTTGGCGATGACCTGCTCGCCGTCGTGCCCGCCCAGAGCGACCAGGCTGTAGCCCGTCTCCTCCAGGATCGTCTCCAGCAGGTCGGGCAGGGGCAGGCGGGACTGCAGCAGGCGGAAGCGGGACAGCAGGCGGGAGGCGCGCTGAACCAGCCCCGCCTGGACGGGCTCCAGCCCGGTCGGCGGTGCGGCGAGCCGATCCAGCCAGGACGCAGGGCCCTCCTGCCGGCGAAGGAGGAACAGGGTCTCATCGGACAGCCCGAAGAAGGGGGAGCGCAGGGCTCCCACCAGGGAGATCTCGTCGGCGGGATTCTCCAGGCCGCGCAGCAGGTTGAGGCAGTCCCGGACCTCCTGCTTGCCGTAGAAGCCGCGCCCCGACACCACGTAGTAAGGGATGCCCCGCTCCCGCAGGGCCTGCTCGTAGCGCCCCATGTCCGTAGTGGCCCGCATCAGTACAGCGATGTCGCCGTAGCGCACCGGGTGGTCCTCGACCCGGAAGCTCCCCTCGTCCACCAGGCGGTGGACATAAGCCGCCACCGCTTCGGCCTCCAGGGCCACGTCGTCCTGGCGGCTGGAGCCGGAATCGCGGCCCGCCTCGCCATCCTTGAGGGCGCGGGGCAGCAACACCTCCACCGGCTGCGCCTGGCCCTGCCCCCCGCCTTCGGCCTCATCCTGCCGGCCCGGCACGGCCTCGTCGTAGTCTTCCCGCATCAGGGCGCGGAAGAGGTAGTTGCTGAAGTGGATCAGGCCCTGGCGGCTGCGGAAGTTCTCGGCCAGCAGGACCTCCTCGCCCCCGGCCTCGGGAATCTCGCGACGGGCGCGGCGGAACAGCTCGACCTCGGCCCCTCGGAAGCGATAGATGGACTGCTTGGGGTCACCCACCAGAAACAGGTTGACGGGCCGCCATAACCCGATGATCTCGCTCTGCAGCGGGTTGGTGTCCTGGTACTCATCCACCATCAGGAAGGGGAGACGCTGCCGCAGGTCGCTCGCTACCTCTCCGCGCCGCAGCAGGTCCCGGGCCAGGATCTGCAGGTCGGAGAAGTCCAGGGCGCCGGCTCGCAGCTTCCTCTCCCGGTAGAGGCCGTGAGCCGACTGCAGCAGGCGCCCGGCCGCCAGCGAGGCGGGGGCGACGGACAGGCCCCAGACCACATCCTGAAAGGTCTCCAGGGGCTCCGCCAGGGCCTCGATCTCGGCCAGCAGCGAGCGGGTGTTGCGGCTGACCACCTTGCCCAAGGGCTCCAGCCATTCCAGTAGGGCCAGGTCCTCCGGGCCCGGATCCCGGTCCTCCGCCGCTGCAACCAGCAGTCGTTCCAGGGCCAGGGCGGCCCGGTCCCAGCGCGTCTGCAGCTCGACCGCCTGCTCGGCGGCTCTGGCATTGGTCTTGCCCTTGCCGTCGCCGGCCCGGGCCTTGAGCCCTGCCAGCAGGCCGGCCACGCCCTCGGTGATGGCGCGGGCCAGGTCCGGCAGAAAGCGGCGGCTCTCCTGCAAGGAACGGGCCGTGGCGGCGGCCGCCTCGTCGGGCTCCAGCCCGTGCTCCCGCAGCCGGCCATAGACGCCGGACAGCTCGCGCAGGAGCGTGCCCCGGGCGTACAGGGACAGGAGTTGCCCCACCCCTTCGTCGCCCTGTTCCGCCAGGCTCAGCAGGCTCTGGTCCAGGGCCTCGTGCAGCCAGAGCGCCGCCTCCATCTCCTCCAGGACGCTGAACTGCGGGTCGACCTCGGCCTCCACCGGGTACTCCCGCAGCAGCTGCGTGCAGAAGCTGTGGATGGTGGTGATGCGTGCCTGCTCCAGATCGCGCTTGCGCCGCTCCCAGAGGACGGCCTGTTCGCCGGAGGCTGCAGCCGCCGCCTGCTCCAGGGCCTGCCGCAGGCGCTCCTTCATCTCCAGGGCCGCCTTGTTGGTAAAGGTCAGGGCCACCACCTGGTCCAGCTCCGCCAGGCCCTGTTCCAGCAGCCCCAAGACCCGGGTGATGAGCACCCGGGTCTTGCCCGCGCCGGCGCCGGCCGTCACCACCAGATGGCGGTCGAACGTGGTGGCCGCCCGCTCCTGGGAGGCCGTCAGCTCAGTCGGCACGGGGCTCACCTCCCTCTTGTGAGGATGGGACGGCGACTCCGCCGTCAGACGGGCGGACTGCCTGGCCGGCCGCCGAAGCCGCCTTGCCTTGCAGGCGCCTCCGGTCGACGCGGCAGATGCGCTGGTAGGGGCAGTGATCGGGGCACTCGCCGTTGGGATTCACCCGGAAGTCGCCGGAGCGAATAGCGGCCACATAGGCGCGGGCCATGGACAGGCTGGCCTGCAGCCTTGCCTCCCAGTCGGCCTCGGAGAGCACCCCGGCGCCGCGGGAGACACCGGTCCGCTCCGATTCCTCCTTCTTCCACAGGCCCTGGGTCCTGGTCCGCAGTTTGATGGATTCATAACCGCCGCCCAGGGGCCGGTGGCCCTCGCCCAGCAGGTTTCGTGCCGCCTCCAGGTACAGGGGCACCTGCAGGTCGCGCCCGACCTCCATGTCGGCACTGCGTGGGGTAGCGCCGGTCTTGTAGTCCAAAACCACGAACCCGCCGTCTTCCGCCAGGTCCAGCCGGTCCATCTTCCCCTTCAGGAGGAAGCCTTCTCCCGGATCGCCGATCCAGACCGGCTCGGGCCGGCTGTCCGGATCCAGCCCCGGCACGCCAAAGCCCATCTCCAGCCAGGCGGGGGACAGGCCGCTTCCGGCCGTTCGCTCCAGCTCCCAGTCCAGCAGAGCAAGCACGCGCCCCACAATCTCGGCGCGCTTCACCCGCCACAGACCGGGGTGAGACCGGAGTCCCTGGGCTTCGTAGGCCGTCAGTTGGGCCTCCGCCACCTGGCGCAGTTCGGCCAGGTAGGCATCGCGGCGGGCCGGGCTGACGGTCTCGCCCCGGTGCAGGCTCCAGAAGGCGTAAAGGATCTGATGGTAGAGGTTGCCCACCTCCAGCGGGTCTGCCTCGGCCTCTGCCTCCTCCAGGGGACTGAGGCGAAGCAGGCGCTCGGCGAAGAAACTGAAGGGACAGACGCCGAACCGGCTGAGCTGGCTGGCGCTGAAGGCGTAATCCGGGGTGTATCGTGCCGCCAGGGAAGCGAGGATCTCCGGATGAGTCAGGCGGCCATCGTAGGCCCCCCAGTCCCGCCCTTCCCGTTCCACCTGCGCCTCCAGGCGCGGCCAGAGCGAGTCGTCCAGGAGGCCGCCCTTGGCCAGCCCGGCGAGCAGCGGGGAGATCCCCGCGCCAGCGGCGCCAACGGCGCCGCCGGCCTTCCCGGCCTGGGCGGACCGGAACAGGGCCATTTCCGCCAGTTCTCCGGCGCTTGCAGCATCCTCCCAGCCGTCCGGCCACAGTTGGCCGGCCCGCGGTCCGAAGCGGCGTACCGCCTCGGGCGGGAACAGGGATACGGCCTCTTGCACCAGGAAGGAGGGCTGCTGTGCATTGCCGTCATCGCCCTGGGACGGGTAAGACAACACCAGGCGTTCCGCGGCGCAGGTCACCGCCTGGTAGAAGGCCAGGCGTTCCGCGGCCGCCAGGTCGCGGCGCGTGTCCAGGTAGACCCCGTGGGAGCGGAGGACCTCCCGCTCCCGGTCCGGCAGCAGCCAGTCGGGGCGGAAGACCTTGGGGAACACCCCGTCCAGCAGCCCGGCCACGATCACCAGCCGGAAACGCAGACGCCGTGCGGCCGCAGCCGGCAGAATGCGGACGGCGGCCTGCCCCCGCGGGGCGATGTCAGGGAGAGCCAGGTCCTGCATCCCCAGGGCTTCTTCCAGGGCCGAGCGCCAGTGGGCCGGAGCGATTTTACCCGCCCCCTCCGCCTCCAGAGCAGCGGCGACTGCGGCCACCGTCTCCTCCAGGCGCTGCAGGGCCTGCATGTCCCGGGCAACCAGCCGCGCCGCTTCATCCTGGCCCAGAGTCTCATGCTGCAGGGGTGCCAGGGCGGCCTCCCGCAGACCGAAGGCTTCCAGCAGTCGCCGCGTCCCCTGGGCGGCATCAGTTGGGGTCAGAGCGTCAGGCCACCGGCCCAGCCGGCCCTGCAGGGCGCGGGCCGCAGCGCGGGCCGCCTCGAAGCGCTGTATGTCGCGGGCCAGTCGCCAGGCCCTCAGTTCCTGGTCGGACTCCCCGCCGGGGCGGGCCTCAGCCAGGGCCCCCTGATCCCGACGCAGTCCGGCCAGGACCGCCTCCAGCCGATCTTGCCACTGGCGCGTGGAGAGCGTGGCTCCCAGCTCTAGAACGACACCCTCGAACAGTTCCTTGCGGGGAAGCTGCACATAGCCGGACTTGGCCGCGCCCAGCAGGTTCGCCACCTGGCCGGGGTCGGTGGCGGCCGCCAGGAGGCGCAGGGCGGCCTGCACCACCGGCACGCCGGTGAGGGGCAAGGTCCTGGTCCGGTCGCAGGAAACGCCTGCCCGGCGCAACTCCTGCGCCAGCAGGTCGGCCTGGGGACCCAGTTCGCGATAGATGACGCCCACGTCCCCGGGCGACAGGCCCGGGTCCTGCCGCAGGGCCGACTTGATCAGCCGGGCCACCTCCCGCGCCTCGGAGGCATCCCCCTGGGCGGACAGCACCTCCACGGCCGGGGCCGCACCGGCCGCCGCCTCCCGTTCCCGCCCGGCTCCGGCGCGGCGGAACAACTCCTCCGCCAGGCGCCTCAGGGCGGGAGTCCGGGTCTCCTCTCCCTCTGCCGGCCGGGGCGTCAGGACGCCGCCGGCGATGGCCTCCAACTGCTGAACGGTGCGCTCCGTGGAGCCGTAGAGCTCCGGCCTGTCCGGGTCGAACTCGAGATAGACCGTAACCTGCGGCGTCAGGGCTGCGGCGGCCTGCAGCCAGGCCAGTTGCACCGGGGTGAAATCCTGATAGCCGTCCACCAGAACCCGGTTGACGGGCGGCCGGCCCCGTTCCGGATCGCCGCGGAAGAAGGCTCCCCGGGTGCGAACGAGCGCGTCCAGGGTCCAGAGGCCCAGGTCGTCCGGGTCGGCCGCCGCCATGCGCTCCAGGGCCCCCTGGTAGGCCTCGTAGATAGCGGCGATGTCCAACTGGCGCGGCACACCCCGGGCTTCAGCCGCCCGTCGCCACTGCGCCGGGCGGACGCCGGCGCGCTTCAGCTCCGCCAGCAGCCCGGCAACAGAACGGGCCAAGCCTGGCCTGCCGGCGATGGGGCCCAGGGATGCCAGGCGGCCTTCAGCAGCCAGGCGCGCGATGGTCCCGGACAGCACCAGGTCACGTGCCGCCGGGTCCAGGACCGGCGGCTCCGACAGGGCGTCGCGCAGAATCAGGCTGACCAGCCCCTGAAACAGAACCAGTCGAAGGCGCCCCAGTCCGGGCACCCCTGGGCGCACGAGCAGGCTCCGCCGCGTCTCTTCCAGCAGGGGCCGCGTGGCGCACACGTAAAGTAACGAGCCCTCCTCGCCGGTGAGGATGGCCCGCTCCAGCTCGCCCAGGACCTCTTCGCGCGCGCCGCTCAGGGCGCTCAGGGTGACCAGCTCCAGCACGAAAAACCCTCCCGGAAACAATCCCAGGAGGGTATTTCGACGGGGGAACATCCGTTTCCTACCGGTTCTACCGTTCGCTGCCTTCCTTTTGGCGCATGGTGTCCAGCACCTCCAGCAGCCGATTCAGGTCCTGCTGCTGCTGGTCCGGGATGTCGCCCCAGATGGCGCCCACCTCAAGCAGACCGCGCAGATTCTGGTCGATGCGGCGCACCTCCACGGGCAGGGGGCCGAGCCCATGAAGGCCAAGGCCGGCCTCCTTCAGGCCGTGGGCGTGGCCGCGAATGAAGACGGTAAAGCGGTCACCGGGTTGTGGCGGAACGCCGGCGATGAGGCCCAAGCCGCCCTGGCTGAGATTGATCACGCGGGCCCGCCGCGGGGCAGGCCAATCCTGGTGGTGCAGTTCGGCGTCCAGGTGGCAGGGCACCCGAACGAAGGAGCGGCGCTGCAGGCGGAAGATCTCGGGCGGGACGCCCAGGCGGAGGAAGTACTCGCCCTCGTCTCCTCCTATCTGACGCAGGCGGCAGAGGGCCTCGTACACGCCGCCATCGGTGGGAATGCGCAGCAATACGGACATCGCGGCCCCGCGGCCGGCCATCTGGGGCGCGGCCAGAACCGGGAAGGTCACGGTCACCTCTTCTGCGGTCACGCTCAGCAGGGTGCCCCGAATGTCCCGGTCCGCGGCGTAAAGCCCAACAGCGGCCTCTTCGCCGGGGTCTGGGTCGTCATCCGGCCCGAGGGGGCGGAACCAGACCCGACGGCCGATCATGGGGCGAAGGATGACGGCGGGGTCTTCCGGCGTTTCCGACCCTACCAGTACCGCTCCCGGCGAACCGCTGGTCCGGATCGGCCGGGAAGCCGGCGCCGCCGAACGGAAAAGTCGCTGCCACACCCGGCCTGCACCTCCCGCAAGGCTGTCGTCTACTCTGACTGGATTTCGACATCAGCCGCAATTTTCCTACCGATTGACCGGAAAGGTTAACCAGGCAGGCTCCTCCTCTCCGCCAGAACAAGGCGGGTGTTGTTGCCATGGGCCTTCCGCAGGTGGTCCGGCACCGGGCCGCCCCGGTAGGGAACGCCCTCCAGACGCGCCAGGGCTTCAGCCTCATCCAGGCCCTCACGGACCGAATCCCCCGCCGCCTGCCAGAGGGCCTCCAGGTAGGCCTCGTCACGCTCCACTCGCCCCAGGATGTCCGCCTGGCTCGAGGCCGCCGGGCCGTGCCCGGGGACCAGAACCCTTAGCCCCAGGTCGTGGACGGCCTTTCGAAAGGTGCCCAGGGTCACGCGGTACCGGACGAGGCTGTCCTCCACGAAGGGAAACTCCAGGTCGGACAGGTAATCCCCCGCGAACAGCAGGCCCAGGGCCGGCACCGCTGCCGCCAGACCGTCCGTGGTGTGCCCGGGGGCGGGCCAGAAAAGCACCTCCAGAGCGCCCAGGGTCTGGCGCGCGTAGCCACCCGGCTCCGGACCCGCCGCCTCCCAGGTCAGCCGGGGGAAGGTAAAGGGCTGCGGGCGCTCCACATAATAGCGAAGGTCGAATTCCCGGACCTGGTCTTCCACCGGCCCGGGGTCGCGGCGGGCCAGGTCGGGGCTGCCCCAACGGGGAGCGCCTGGAAAGGCCTGGTGACCGGCCACGTGGTCGAAGTCCCCGTGGGTGAAGTACAGCGTGGGGCGAAGGCCCCGTCCCTGAACGAAGTCGCGTAGGGTCGCGATTTCATCGGGGAAGAAGCCCGGGTCGACCACCAGGGCCTCTCCGTGGCTGCACAGCACCGCGCTGTTCATCTGCCAGACGGAACTGGGGAAGAGAAAGAGGCCTGGCGCCAGCTCCGCTGGGCCCGGGCCTTGTATGTGGCGCATAGGGCTCCTCCCGTGGGCCGGCCCGGGGCCGGCCGTCAGAAGCTCAGATCGACGGGGTCCTTGAGGAACTGGGTCAGGACCGCGACCGCGCCCTCCAGATCCTCCACGTCCACCACCTCGGTCGGACCGAAGCGGTAGCGGGTGGGAATGGACAGGCCAGAGGCGGGGATGCCGCCGTGGCTCAGCTGAACCACGCCCAGCTCACTTCCGGCGGTCTCCAGAACCTCGTACTGGACGGACTTTCCCGCCTTCTCCGCTGCGGCGGCCAGGGCCCGGCGCAGGGCCGGATAGGCCATGCCCGACTGGTCCTGCACCTTGATGGCAGGACCCTTGCCCAGGGAGACCTCCATTCGCCTGGCCTCGGGCGTATCGCCGGTCGCGGTGGCATCCAGAACCAGGGCCAGGTCAGGGTCGACGCCGAAGGCGGCCGGTCTGGCTCCGCGGCTGCCCACCTCCTTCTGGACGGTGAACGCCACCAGCACCTCGTGCGGGGTGGCGCGCAGGCCCCGGAGGGTCTGCAGCAGCACGGCCGCGGCGCCGCGCGAGCCCACGGCCCGCCCGGTCACGCGGTGCCCAAGGACGGCCGGCGCGCGGTCGAAGGCGGCCACGTCGCCGGGGCGCACCGTCTTGCGCGCCTCCTCCTCGGAGGCCGCGCCGATGTCGATGAACAGCTTGTCTATCTTGAGGTCACCGGGCTTCTCCACTGGCTCAGCATCGATGACGCCCAAGGCCCCGCCCGTGAAGCGTATGCGCTGCCCCAGGCAGACATGGGGGTCCAGGCGCCCCATGGGGCTGAAGCGGAGGAAGCCGTTCTTCTCGACGTTGGTCACAACCAGGCCGACCTCGTCCAGGTGGGCCATCAGCAGCACCTTGTGGCCCCCCTTGGAGGCACGGCCCCTGGGGCCTGTGCGGGCAAGCAGGTTGCCCATGGCGTCGACGCGGACGTCCTCAGCCAGCCCGGCGAGTTCCTTCTTCACCAGTTCGCGGACCGCATCCTCGCTGCCCGAGGGTCCGGTGGCTTCGGCGAGCTTCAGCAGCATGTCCTTCATAGCGTCAGATCCCCCTTCGCCAGGTGGTCGAGAATGAGCGAGAGCAAAGCCTGAGCGTTGGCGTAATCGTCCAGGCTGATGAGCTGTGCGGGCGCGTGGATGTAGCGGGTCGGCAGGGAGATGGCCAGGGTGGGAATGCCGGCACGGCTCTTGTGGATGGAACCGGCGTCGTTGCCACCCAGGGTCACCCGTTTGAACTGAAAGGGAATCTTGTGCTTCTCAGCCAGATCCGCCACCTGGCGTACCAGCCTGATGGGCGCGATGGTGAAGGAGTCCACCAGGGTCAGGGCCGGACCCCGGCCGAACCAGGTGGACTGGCCGTGCAGCGGGTTGAAGGGCATGTCGTTGCAGGATGTGCCCTCCAGCACAATGGTCAGGTCCGGATCGACGGCATGAGCCGCCACCCGCGCCCCGCGCAGCCCAACCTCCTCCTGAACCGTAAACGCCCCCACCACCTCCAGGCCGTAGCGCCCCACCAGGGATTCGGCCAGGATGGCGCATCCTGCCCGGTCGTCGAAGGACTTGGCCTTGGCGGCATTCCGGCCGATCTCTTCGTAGCGGGTGGCGAAGATGGCACGGTCGCCTACCTTGACGTGGCGCTCCGCCTCATCGCGGGAGGTGGCGCCGATGTCGATGTACATCTCGTCGTAGGGGATGGGCTTCTCCCAATCCCCCCGCTCCTGCAGGTGGATGGGTTTGGCGCCGATCACGCCGGGCAGGCGCCTGTCGCCCACGAAGACGGCCTTGGAGACCAGGACCCGGTCGTCGATTCCGCCTACCTTTCCGAAGCGGAGCAGCCCGTCCTTGCCGATGCGCTGCACCATCAGGCCGCACTCGTCCATATGGGCCGCCAGCATGACCCGCAGGGGGCGTTCGCCCTCCGGGCCCTTCACGGTCCGGACCTTGCCGCGGCGGGGCGCCTGTTGCGTTGCGAAGAGGTTGCCGATGGTGTCGGACCGGATCTCGTCCGCCAGACCCTCGATGGTCTCCCTCACGACGCGGCGGATCTCCACCTCGTCGCCGGACACCCCGGCCGCTTCCGTGAATTTCTGCAGGACCGGTCTGGTCACGGCCGGTCTCGGTTCCGCCGGTTGCGTCACGCCCACACCAGTCCCTTCACGAACTCCTCGTCCACCCGGGAGACGAAGCGCGCCAGCAGGCGGCCGGCCCGGGCCACGTTCTCCAGCGAGAGCGTCTCGACGGAGGTATGCATGTACTTGATGGGCACGGAGAGGACGGCCGTGGGAACACCGGCCGCCACCACCTGCATGGACCAGGCGTCCGTGCCCGTGTGTCCGGGCGCCGCCTCGATCTGCACGTTCATGTCCAGCTCCCGGGCCGCCTCGCGCAGGGCCTCGAAGACGCGGGGGCTGATATTCGGCCCCATGGTCAGGACCGGCCCCCTGGCCGGATCCCAGGTCTCGTCCTCCTCGGTCCCGGGCTGCTGGGCGAAGGTCACGTCCACAGCGATGGCCACGTCGGGGGCCAGTTGGTAGGTCACGGTCTCTGCACCAGCTGAGGTGATCTCCTCGGCCGTGGTGGCCACCGCCAGGACCTCCGCCTGGAACTGCGCGCGCTCCAGCTCCTGGAGGCACTCGTAGAGGA
>CALMNP010000214.1 GCA_937868875.1 uncultured Bacillota bacterium
GGATCAGGCGCAGGGTCTCGTTCTCGGCCGCCGGCGTGCTCATAATCCACGTTCCTTCCTTGGCCATTTCAGCCGTTAGGATACCCCGCACAGCTAAGAGCGGGGAAAGGCCAGGGGCCGGTGTGGCCGGCGCCCTGGCCTGTGCTCTCGTCCGGACGGAGGCCGTCCCCGTGCTAGCCCACCGAGCCCTCCATCTCCATCTGGATCAGGCGGTTCAGCTCGACGGCATACTCCATCGGCAGCTCCTTGGTGAAGGGCTCGATGAAGCCCATGACGATCATCTGCGTGGCCTGCTCCTCGGAGAGACCGCGGCTCATCAGATAGAACAGTTGCTCCTCCGAGACCTTGGAGACGGTGGCCTCGTGCTCCATGGAGACGTTCTCTTCGTTGATCTCGATATAAGGCACGGTGTGCGACTTGGATTCGCGGTCGAAGATCAGGGCGTCGCAGTTGACCTTGCTCTTGGACCGCTCCGCCCCCTTGGCCACGTGCACCAGTCCGCGGTAGGTGGTGTTCCCGCCGCCCCTGCTGATGGACTTGGAGGTGATGGTGGAGGTGGTGTCCGGGGCCATGTGCACGATCTTGGCGCCGGCGTCCTGGTGCTGGGTCGGGCCGGCCACGGCGATGGACAGAACCTCGCCCTTGGCCCGCGGCCCCATCAGGTAGACGGCCGGGTACTTCATCGTGACCTTGGAGCCCAGGTTGCCGTCGATCCACTCCATGGTGGCGTCCTCATAGGCGACGGCGCGCTTGGTCACCAGGTTGTAGACGTTGTTCGACCAGTTCTGGATGGTGGAGTAGCGCACCCGGGCGCCCTTCTGCACGATGATCTCGACCACCGCCGAGTGCAGCGAGTCGGAGGAGTAGGTGGGGGCCGTGCAGCCCTCCACGTAGTGCACGAAGGAGCCGGGCTCGGCGATGATCAGGGTGCGCTCGAACTGGCCCATGTTCTGGGTGTTGATTCGGAAGTAGGCCTGAAGCGGAATATCCACCTTGACGCCTTCCGGCACCCAGATGAAGGAGCCGCCGGACCACACCGCCGAGTTGAGGGCCGCGAATTTGTTGTCCTCAGGCGGGACGATGGTGCCGAAGTACTTGCGGAACAGGTCCGGATGCTCCCGCAGGGCGGTGTCGGTGTCGGTGAAGATGACGCCCTGAGCCTCCAGGTCCTTGTGGATATTGTGGTAGACCACCTCGGACTCATACTGGGCGCTGACGCCGGCCAGGAACTTGCGCTCGGCCTCCGGGATGCCCAGGCGGTCAAAGGTGTTCTTAATGTCAGTGGGCACTTCCTCCCACGAGCGTCCCTGCTTATCCATGGGACGCACGTAGTAGTGAATGTTATCGAAGTCGATGCCGGTGAGGTCTGCGCCCCACTTGGGCATCGGCCTCTTCTCGAAGATCTCCAGCGAGCGCAGCCGGAACTCGAGCATCCAATCCGGCTCGCCCTTCATTCGGGAAAGCTCCTCCACCACGCCCCGATTGAGGCCCTTGCCCGACTTGAAGACGTAGTTCTCCGGGTCGTGGAACCCATACTGATATTCCTGGGAGACGATCTCCTCGGTCTTACCCACTTCGCGTCCCTCCTTTGCCTAAAGATCCTTGGATTCCAGCACGTGGACCGGGCCCCGTGGGGACTGGCCTGATTCGTGCTGGCTGAGCCCGACTTCAAGGGCGTGCCAGGCCAGGGTGGCACACTTGAGGCGAACCGGCAGTCTGGATACGCCCTGCAGGGCCTGAACCTCACCCAGCTCCTTGTAGGAGCCCGGTTCACCTCTCATCATGCCCAGAAACTTGGCCAGAGTGGCCTTGGCCTCAGGGAGCGTCTTGCCCTTCATGGCCACGGTCATCATGGAAGCCGAGGCCTGGCTGATGGAACAGCCATGACCGCTGAATCGGACGTCCTGGATGCGCCCGTCCTCCACGTTTGCCTGGACTTCGATCTCGTCGCCGCAGGTGGGGTTGTGCGCGTGGTAGACGATGACGGGGTGCTCCAGCTTGCCGCGGCCGCGGGGCCGGGCGTAGTGGTCCATGATGGCGTCCTTGTAGATGTCCTCAAGCGACATGGCTGAAAAACTCCTTCGTTTTCACCAGGGCGCTCGCCAGTGTATCGACGTCGGCCTCGTCGTTGTAGATATAGAAGCTGGCGCGGTTGGTGGCCGTCACGTCCAGCCAGTTGGCCAGGGGCTGGGCGCAGTGGTGGCCGGCGCGAATCGCGACGCCGTAGGTGTCCAGAACGGTGGCCACGTCGTGGGGATGCACGTCACCCAGGTTGAAGGCCACCAGGCCGCCGCGAGGCTCCTTCGGGCCGTAGAGGCGGAACCCGTCGATGGCCTCCAGCCGCTCGATGGCGTACCGCACCAGCCGCTGCTCGTGGTCGCTGACGTTCTTCATGCCCAACTGGTTCAGGTAGTCGATGGCCGCCCCCAGGCCGATGGCGCCGGCAATGTTGGGCGTGCCGGCTTCGAACTTGTGGGGCAGTTCGGACCACTCGGCACATTCCAGGTAGACGCGGGAGATCATCTCGCCGCCGAAGAGGAAGGGGTCCATGCTGTCCAGCAGATCCTCCCGGCCATAGAGGACGCCGATGCCCGTGGGCCCCAGCATCTTGTGACCGGAGAAGGCGAGCCAGTCAAGGTCCAGGGCCTGCACGTCGACGGGGATGTGCGGCACCGACTGAGCACCGTCGACCACGACTTTGGCGCCCACCTGGTGCGCCAGGCGGACGATGCCGGTCACCGGGTTGATGGTGCCCAGCACGTTGGACGCCTGTGTCACCGCCACCAACCGGGTCTTCTCGGTGATGATCTCTCCCAGGTTGTCGGTGCGAAGAAGGCCGTTCGGCAGCATTTCAATGAACCGCAGTTTGGCTCCCGTATGCAGGGCGACCTGCTGCCAGGGCACCAGGTTGCTGTGATGCTCCATGGGGGTGACGACGATCTCGTCCCCGGGCTTCAGGAACTTGCGCGCCCAGGAATAGGCCACCACGTTGAGGGATTCGGAAGAGTTGCGCGTGAAGATGACGTTGCGGCGGGAGGGGGCGTTGATGAAGCGCGTCACCTTCTCCCGGGCTTCCTCGTACTGCTCCGTGGCCCTCTCCGCCAGGGTGTGGACGCCCCGGTGGACGTTGGCGTTGCTGGTCTCATAGTACCGCACAATGGCGTCTATGACCTGGCGCGGCTTCTGGGTCGTGGCCGCGTTGTCCAGATAGACCAGGGGGTGCCCATGAACCTTTTGCCCCATGATGGGGAAGTCCTTGCGAATGTCGGCTACGTTCAACAAGAGGAAGCACTTCCTTCAAAGAAGCCGCTGCGGACGGCGTCGGTCGGGACCTACATGCCCATCTTGCGCTGGACCAGGCCGGGCAGTTCGGCGCGCAGGGACTCCACCGGGATACGCTGCAGGACCGGCTGGAAGAAGCCGTCCACGATCAGCTTGAGGGCCTCCTGCTTGGAGATGCCGCGGGACATCAGGTAGAAGAGCTGTTCCCGATCCACCTGGCCGACTGTGGCGGCGTGTCCCGCCTGCTCCACATCGTACTCGTCAATGATCAGACCGGGGATGGCGTCGGACCGTGCCCCTTCGGACAGCACCAGGGTCTGCTGGCGCTGGAAGGTCTTGCAGGCGCGGGCTCCGGCTTCGATCTGGCCCAGCCCGCGGTAGACCGAACGCGCCTTGCCGTTCAGCACGCCCCTGACCTGGATGTCGGACGTGGAATGGTCGGCGCCGGCCTTGTGCACCATGCCGGCGGAGACGTCCAGGTGCTGCCGCCCGTCGCCGAAGAAGACCATGAAAATGTTGGAGTCGGCGCCGGGGCCGGACACTAGAGAGGTAAGCTCAGCGCGGGTGAGAGAGCCGCCGAACTCGCCCAGGGTCCAGTCCACGCGGGCATCGCGCTCCACCACGGCCCGCCGGACCGTGAAGCTGTCCAGCGAGGTGGCGAAGTTCTGAATGCTGCCGAACCGCACCTGCGACCCGGGACGGGCGATGATCTCCACCACCCCGGACTGCAGGCCGCGCTCCCCAGCGGCCGCGGAGGACCACCGTTCCACCAGGGTCACGGCTGCCCCGGTCTCGGCCACCACCAGGGTGTGGTTGAAGAGGCCGGCCCCGGGCTGCTCGCCGTAGAGGGCAAACTCAATCGGCTCCTCAACGACCACGCCCTTGGGGACATAGAGGAAGACGCCTCCGGAGAGAAGGGCGGCGTGGAGAGCGGTGAACTTCGACTCATCCGCACGGACCGCGGTGAACAGGTACTTTTTCAGCAGATCGCCATGCTCCCGCGCTGCGGTCTGGAGGTCGGTGAAGACGACGCCCTGGGCCGCAAGTCCGGGGTCCATCCGGTGGTAGACCAGGCTGCCGTCCCACTGCAGGGAAACGGTAGCCGGGGGCTTGTCACCGGTGACTACCAGGCGCAGGGTCTCCGGCAGGGCGGCCGGGTCCGCCACAACGGAGCGGGGCTCCGTGGGGCGGAGGGTGTCCAGGTCCAGCCGGGAGAGGTCGGTGCGGCGCCAGGCCTCGTCCTTGGGGTCGGGAAGGGACGTGGACTCGTACCGCTCCCAGGCGGCGATACGGAGGGACTGCAGCCACTCCGGCTCGCCGGCGGCCAGTCGCTCCACAGCGGCTCGGGTGAGGGTGCCTTCCTTGACAGTGTTCATTTGCCCATCCCCCTAGCGGCCCCGAGCGGCTTCGACGTCTTCCTTGATCCAGTCGTAGCCCTTCTCCTCGAGTTCCAGGGACAGCTCCTTGCCGCCGGTGCGCTCGATGCGGCCGTCGATCATGACGTGCACCACGTCCGGCTCAATATAGCGGAGGATGCGGTTGTAATGCGTGATGACCAGAGCGCCGAAATCCTCGCTGCGCAGGGCGTTGACACCCTTGGAGACGACCTTCAGCGCGTCAATGTCCAGGCCCGAGTCGGTCTCGTCCAGGATGCCGAACTTGGGCTGGAGAAGCAGCATCTGAAGCATCTCGTTGCGCTTCTTCTCGCCGCCGGAGAAGCCCTCGTTGAGGTACCGCTTGGCAAACGACTCGTCCATCTCCAAAAAGTTCATCTTCTGCTGCATCAGCTCGAAGAAGTCCCAGGCGGACAGCTCCGTGCCGCGCACGGAGTTGAGCGCGGTTCGCAGGAAGTTGGCTACCGTGACGCCGGCGACCTCGCTGGGGTACTGGAAAGCCAAAAACAGGCCGCGGCGGGCGCGCTCGTCCGGCGCCATCTCCAGCACGTTCTCGCCGTTCAGGAGGACCTCACCCTTGGTGACCTCATAACGGGGGTGGCCCATCAGGGTGAAGGACAGGGTGGTTTTGCCGGAGCCGTTGGGGCCCATCAGAGCGTGAATCTCGCCGCTCTTCAGCGTCAGGTTCAAGCCCTTGAGGATGGGCTTGTCATCAATCTGAACGTGCAGGTCGCGAATTTCGAGCACGTTGCCCATGTGGGGATTCACCTTCCTTGCCGTCCGTCGCACGTGGGGCTACCCGTATCGTACCCGGGGGCTCCTGTTCCAAGCGTTTCACTTCGTACGAGGCGGATTTTTAAAGAAATTACTTTCTAAACTAGTTTGATTATGAATGAAGGCCACCAGGGCGTCAAGGCGCCCAGGGAAACTTTTCACAGGCCAACACAAACCATTATAAACGTACTCTCTGGTTGAGAAAAGAAAAAAGCCGGGAGAATTGCTCGGAAAACCCAGGTTGCCGGGGTGAAGAGACAGATTGCCCTTGACGTCCGGGTCAGATTGGCTACACTAGGTTTGTTGTTCAACCGCCGCGCCCCGGGCGGCGCCGAGAGGAGATGCCCCATGCCGCGCGTCCTAACACCCGTGGTCGATGCACTCATTGAAATTCCCATGGGGAGCCAGAACAAGTACGAGCATGATAAGAAAACCGGCTACTTTCGCCTGGACCGGGTGCTCTACTCCCCCATCCACTACCCGGCGGACTATGGCTACGTGCCTCAGACCCTGGCGGAAGACGGCGACCCGCTGGACATTCTGGTCATGATTACGGTGCCCACCTTCCCCGGCTGCGTGGTGCCGGCCCGGGTGGTGGGGGCCATGCTGATGGAAGACGACAAGGGCCGGGACACCAAGCTCCTGGCTGTCTGCAACGTGGATCCGCGGTTTGAGCACGTGGCCTCCATAGGTCACCTGGGGCACCACACCCTGCGGGAGATCGAGCACTTTTTCTCCGTTTACAAGAGCCTCGAGGGCAAGGCGACCCTTACCCACGGCTGGCGGGGCCTGGAGTTCGCCATCGAGGAACTGGAACGGGCGCGCAACGCCTACCTCGGCTCCGATCTTCACGAATAATTAGCGGCGAGGTGCACGGCGAGCATGGATCAGCGCAACACCCCTCTCTTCAATGCCCTGCTTCATTACATTGAGCAGAATACCCTGCCCTTCCACTCCCCCGCCCATAAGCAGGGAGTCGGTCTGGCCGGGCCGTTCCGCGATTTCGTCGGCTCCAACGTCCTGGCCATCGACCTGACCGTGCTGCCGGACCTGGACTTCCTCAGCGCCCCCCGCGGTCCCATCAAGCGCGCGCAGGAACTGGCGGCCGACGCCTACGGCGCGGACCACGCCTTCTTCCTCATCAACGGCACGTCCGGCGGCATCCACGCCATGATCATGGCGGCGGTGGGCCCCGGCGACAAGGTGCTGATGCCCCGCAACGTCCACAAGTCGGTCTTCGCCGGCCTGGTGCTGTCCGGGGCCATCCCTGTGTACCTCCAGCCCGAGTACGACGACCGCTTCGGCATTCCGCTGCAGATCACCCCGGAGCAGGTGGAGGAGGCCTTCCGCCGGGACCCGGACATCAAGGCCGTGTTTGTGGTCAACCCCACTTACTACGGCATCGCCACCTACCTGAGGCGAATCGTGGAGATCGCCCACGGCCGCGGCGTGCCCGTCATTGTGGACGAGGCGCACGGCGCCCACCTGATCTTCAACGACGCCCTGCCCGAATCGGCCATGGAGGCGGGGGCGGACATCTCCGCCATCAGTACGCACAAGGTGGCCGGCAGCATGACCCAAAGCTCGCTGTTGGTCATGAAGGAAGGGCTCCTGGACTACGACCGGGTGCAGGAGATCCTGAACTACCTCCAGTCGACCAGCCCCAGCTTTGTGCTGATGGCCTCCCTGGACGTGGCCCGCTCCAACATCGCCGTCCACGGCGACCGCCTGATCAAGCAGGCTGTCTCGCTGGCGGGCGAGGTGCGCCGGCGCATCAATGAAATCCCGGGGTTCTTTGCCTTCGGTGAGGAGATGGTAGAGCGGGGCTCGGTGGCGGCCATTGACCCCACTAAAATCACCATCCGGACCGTGGACCTGGGGCTCACCGGGTTTGAGGTGGAGGCCATCCTCAACCGGGAGTTCGATATCGCCATCGAACTGTCCGGCGAACACTACATTCTCATCCCCATCACCATCGGCGATCGGCGGGACCGGGTGGAGCGCTTCCTTTCCGCCCTGGCGCGCCTGGCGCAGCGCTTCGGCAAGGGGCCGGGCTCGGCCGACCGGTTCCTGGAGGCTGTGCGCCCGCCCGAGATTCCGCCGGCGGTCATGCCGCCGCGGCAGGCCGTCTTCTCCAAGCGCGACATTGTCCCCATCTCCCGCGCCGCCGGCCGGGTCTCGGCCGAGACCATTCTGGTGTACCCGCCGGGCATCCCCATCGTCACGCCGGGCGAGCGCATCACCACCGAGGTCCTGGACTACATCGACTCCCTCAACCGCGAGACGACCCTCCTGCAGGGCATGTCCGACCCGAGCCTGCTGACCCTTCAGGTGCTGTCCGAGGACGGGCTGGGCAACGTCGGGCAGCAGCGGGCGTGACGTATCCCCCCTCGGCATGAAGAATCAGGGAGCGACGGGCGCCTGCCCTGTCGCTCCCTTGGTTTACTTGCCCCAGCCTACGGTCACGCCTCGGGAACGCTGCAAGCGTTGGAGACGGTGAGGGTCAGGACCGTGGATGCTCCCCCCTGCGAGGCCGCCCGAAACAGGGCCTGGACGGCGAGCCAGATGTCATCCTCCTTGCCCCAGAGAAACGTGCTCATCGGCCCGACCTCCACGCGGACGGGACTCTGTTCAAGCGCCTCCAGGGCGGACCGGATGCGCTGCTCATAGCGGTCCGTCCCCAGAGGGTACAGGGACACTTGGCAGCCAATCAGCGGAATCACCCCCAACCTGATGCCGGCCTCCGGGTTTGACCCAACGGGCCACGACGAAGCCAGGGGGGGCCCCTTGTGCGCGGGCTTCGTCGTCCTGGCGCAAGGCTTCAGCCAGCGTGGCGGGACGTGCGTCGGGGCCCAGGTAGAGCCCCTCCGAGAGGGAGGGCCGGGATGCGCCGAGCAGGGAGGCAAGCTTGTCCCGCCCGAACAGGCGGGCGTGACGAAAGATGGGGTCGCCCTCTCCGGCCATGGCGCGATACGCCTCTCCCCAGGCGGAGTCACGGTGGATAGTCCCCACCACGAGCCGCCCTCCGGGGCGCAGCACTCGCCACGCCTCCGCCAGGGCGTCGGCGGGGTAGGGGAAGAACTCGAGGGCCGTGAGGCACGTCACCACGTCGAAGCTGCCATCGGGAAAGGGCAGCGCCGCGGCATCGGCCTCGAGAAATAGGCAGGCCAGGTTGGCCTGAACCGCCTTGTCCCTGGCTCGCGCCAGCATCTTGCCGGAGATATCCAGGCCTGTCACCCTTGCCCCCTGCGCAGCCAGGTAGAGGGAGAGTTGGCCGGTGCCGGCGCCCAGGTCCAGCGTGTCCTGGGCCATCAGGGGCGCAGCTGCTTCAGCCATCAGCCGCTTTTCGATATCGTCCGCCGCCTGGCCGAGCGGTGATTCGTACCAGAGGTCATACTGAGCAGCAGTCGCGTCAAAAACATGCGAGTCCCGTGACAAGGACCTACACCCCCTTGGTGTCAGGCAAGGCCCGCCGCGCCGCCCCCGACAGGAACAGGAGCAAGTCTCAAATGGTGGCCAAGGCTTTCAATGTCCCGGGCCCCATCTCCTGCAACGTAAAAGGGGGCGTTCACAGAATCAGTCCCAGGAGGTATAATACTTGAACAACGGCTCAAGTATTTGGGGTGAAGGCCTTGGCCAACCAACAGGCTCAGGACCTCTGTGAGGTTCGGCATATCCATTCGGACCGGCTGGAGCGGGTGGGTTCCTACCTGGAGGGCGTCCGCGACCTGGCGGCGCTCTTCAAGATTCTGGCCGACGAGACGCGGCTCAAGATCGTCTACGCCCTCTCTCAGGAGGAACTTTGCGTCTGCGACCTGGCCACGCTCACTGGCCTGACCGTGTCTAACACCTCGCATCACCTGCGGCTTCTGCGTGCCCACCGGCTGGTAAAATCGCGCAAGCAGGGGCGCATGGTCTTTTATTCCCTGGACGACGGCCACATGGTCGGCCTGGTGACCCTCGGCATGGACCACATCAAGGAGGCAGCTCGCTGATGAGTTCCGAGGACAGCACCGCGCTGGTCGTTTCCCTGGACTACCGCCTGGAAGGGCTGGACTGCGCCGACTGCGCCCTGCGCCTGGAGCAGCAGCTCCAGCACCTGCCTGGGGTGCAGGATGCCCAGGTGAACTATGGCGCCGGTCGTCTCACCGTGAAGGGAGCGGCCTTCACCAGCGAGGCGATTAAGACCGCCGTCGCCCGCGCCGGGTACGCAGCCGTGCCGGAACAGCCTGCCGGTCGGCCTGCAGGGGCTGTGGCTTCGCACCAGATGAGCGAGGACACGGTGCCGGCGTCAGGCGCAGCGGCCAGGGCGGCGCGGCGGCGGAATCTCACCCTGTCCTTCTGGTTCACCCGCCCGAAGGGGCGGTCTGCCCTGTCCTCCCTGGCGTTTGCCGCGGCGGGCATGGCCGCCGCCCGCCTGGTTGGGGCGGGATCGGTGTCGGTTGCCCTGTTCGTGGCCGCCATCGTCCTGGGCGGGTATCCCATCGCCCGCTCCGCCTACTACTCGCTGCGCCGGGGCCTGATGGACATGGATGCCCTCACAGTCCTGGCGGCCATTGGGGCCGGGGTCCTGGGGCAATGGGAGGAGGGCGCCGCCGTAGTGGCCCTGTTCGCCCTGGGCAATGCCCTGGAGTCCCTGTCGATGGAGAAGGCGCGCGGCTCCGTTCGGTCGTTGCTGGAGGAGGCCCCGGACGAGGCTCTGGTCATCACGGACCGCGGACCGGAGAAGCGGCCGACGCGCCAGGTGGCCGTGGGCGACGTCTGCCTGGTGAGGCCGGGACAGCGCGTTCCCGTGGACGGGCAGGTGCTGGCGGGGCGGTCCGCGGTGAACGAAGCCTCGGTCACGGGCGAGGCGGTGCCGGCCGACAAAGAGCCGAACAGCCCCGTTTACGCCGGCACCATCAACACCTTCGGCGCCCTGGAAGTGAGGGCCACGCGAGCCTCGGGCGACAGTACCCTGGCCCGCATCGTGCGCCTGGTAGAGCAGTCTCAGGCGGCCAGGGCGCCTTCGGAGCGGTTTGTGTCCCGCTTCGCCCGCATCTACACGCCGGCGGTCATCGCCCTGGCGGCCCTGCTGGCCGTGGTGCCGCCCCTTTTCGTCGGTCACTTCAGCAGCTGGTTCTACCGGGCCCTGGGCCTGCTGATCGTGGCCTGCCCCTGCGCCCTGGTCATCTCCACGCCGGTGACCGTGGTCTCGGCCCTGGGCAACGCGGCACGGCACGGTGTCCTCATCAAGGGCGGCGCCCACCTGGAACGGCTGGGACAGGTGACCCACCTGGCCCTGGACAAGACCGGCACCTTGACCCAGGGCCGGCCGGTTGTGGCCGACGCTGTTGCAGCCTCCGGCTGGACGACGGAGCAGGTGCTGGCCCTGGCGGCCTCGCTGGAGCGCCCCTCGGAACACCCGCTGGCCCGGGCGGTGGTGGAGCGGGCGGAACGTGAGGGGGCGCCGCTGCAGGTCGTTGATGATTTTCAGGCCCTACCCGGCAAAGGCGCCCTGGGCCGGCTGGAGGGGAGGCTCTGCCGCATCGGGAGCCCGGCGTTCCAGCGGGAAGCCCTGGGGCTGGCGGCGTTGCCTGCGCTGGCGGCTGAAGCCGAAGCTCTGGAGGGGCAGGGCAAGACTGTGCTCGCTCTGACGGCGGAGGAGGAAGTGGTGGGCCTGCTGGCCCTCGCCGACCGGCTGCGGCCGGAGGCCCGCGGCCTGGTGCAGAGGCTCCATCAGGCGGGAGTCAGGCAACTGGTGCTGCTCACGGGCGACAACCCGCGAGCGGCCGAGACCGCCGCCCGCGAGGCGGGCCTGGACCGGGTCAGGGCCCGGCTGCTGCCGGAGGACAAGGCAAAGGCCGTCGAGGACCTGCGAAGGGATGGCGTCGTGGCCATGGTCGGCGACGGCATCAACGACGCCCCGGCGCTGGCTGCCGCTGACGTCGGCGTGGCCATGGGCGGGGCCGGCAGCGACACGGCCCTGGAAGTGGCGGACGTGGTACTGATGGGCGACGACCTGACGCGTCTCCCCTACGCCGTGCGCCTGGGGCGGCTGGGCCTGGCCACCATCCGTCAGAACGTGACCATCGCCCTGGCCATCAAACTGCTGGCCCTGCTGCTCATCATCCCCGGCTGGCTGAACCTCTGGATGGCGGTGTTTGCCGACAGCGGCGCCTCCCTGATCGTCATCGCCAACGGCATGCGGTTGCTGGCCGTGAAGGACGAGGGCGTCCGGGCGGTGGCCAGGTGAGCCTACAAGCGACGACCCAGCGGGCATGGTCCCCTCTGTTCCAACTGCGAGGCGTCAGCCGGCGCCGGCCCGACGCCTCCGGCGAGCCCGTGGCCATTCTGGACCACATCCACCTGGACCTGGCCGGCGGCCTCATCACCACCCTGGTCGGCCCCTCCGGGGCGGGTAAGAGCAGCCTGCTTCACCTTCTCAACCGTCTGGACGAGCCCGACGAGGGCAGCATCCTCTACCAGGGACGGGACCTGCGTCAGTGGGACGTGGTGGAGCTGCGCCGGTCCGTCGGTCTGGTGCTGCAGGCGCCGGTGATGCTGCCGGGCACGGTGGAGCAGAATGTCGGAGCCGGACCCCGCCTGAGGGGACAGGCCCTGGCCCGGGAGAGGGCGGTGGAGCTTCTCCGTCTGGTGGGCCTGGCCCCGGCCCTGCTGGAGCGCAAGGCCGCAGACCTGTCGGGGGGCGAGCAGCAGCGCGTCTCGCTGGCCCGAACCCTGGCCAACGAGCCCCGGGTGCTGTTGCTGGATGAGGTCACCGCGTCGCTCGACCCCGGCTCCGCCCGGGACGTGGAGGAGCTCATCGTCGGCCTGACCAGCCGACTCTCACTGACCGCGGTCTGGATCACCCACAACCTGGCCCAGGCGGAGCGCTGCGGCGACCATCTGGTGCTGATGGCGCACGGCCGCGTGGCGGAGGAGGCGGTGACCGCCGGGTTCTTCGCCGGCCCGGCCACCGAGGAGGGCCGGCGCTTCCTGGAGTCGGGCAAGGAGGTCCACCCATGAGCTCGTTCACACTCTCCATGACCCTGGCGTTCACCCTTCTGGCCGTGGCGGCCTCCTACTGGCAGCGCCTGGCCCTGGAGCGGGACATCCTCATCGGCACCGTGCGAGCCGCGGTGCAGCTGCTGGCCGTCGGCTACATCCTCTACTTCGTGTTCCATGCCCCGTCGCTGATATTCACCTTCCTGATGGTGGCGGTCATGGTCGGGGTGGCGACCCAGAATGCGTCCCGGCGCGGCAAGGGGCTGCCCGGGGTGCAGTGGCGGGTGCTGGCGGCCCTGACCCTGACGGAGGTCGTGACCATCGGCCTCATGCTCCTCTTCCGCATGATCCAGCCCACGCCGCAGTACGTGATCTCCCTCAGCGGCATGATCGTCGGCAACGCCATGGTGGTCGCCGGCCTTCTGCTGAACCGGCTGCAGGGTGAGGTAGACGCGCGGCGGGACGAGCTGCGGGTGCTGCTGTCTCTGGGGGCCACACCGCGCCAGGCCATTCAGGACCAGCTCCGGGCGGCGGTTCGAGCCTGCATGATCCCGGCCGTCGACAGCCTGAAGACCGTGGGTCTCGTACAGCTGCCGGGGATGATGACCGGCCAGATCCTGGCCGGCGCCAGCCCTATCGTAGCCGTGCGCTACCAGATTCTGATCATGTTCTCCCTGACGTCGGCGGCTGCCCTCTGCAGCATCATCCTCGGCCTTCTCACCTACCGGCTCTACTTCAACCAGGCCTACCAGCTGGCGCGCTAGACCCCGCGGAATGGCCACATCACATCGGTTGCAGGATGGGCGCTGCCGGAACGGCAGCGCCCTTTTGGCGTGCTCCCCCGGGGCTCTCCGACCAGCCGGGAGGGATGGCATGGGGGAATGCCTGAGCCTGACCGTCAATGCCTACCGGACAGACACGACAGCCTTAGCAAACTAAAATGTGGAGTATATATAGGAAACGGTTGCCAACGTTCCGGTGAGGACGAAACAAATCTGATGAAATGGGAGAACTTATGAGCGACAGCACGAAGGACGCGACGGGTGGGAACAGGGGGAGGCGACCCAGTGAGTAACCTGCTGGCCGCCCGCTTTCAGATGGCGTTTTCTCTGGGGTTCCACATGATCTTTGCTGCCCTGGGGGTCGGCATGCCCCTGCTCCTGCTCATCGCTGAGGGGCTCTGGCTGCGGACGCGGCGGCCTCACTACCTGAAGCTGGCCAAAACCTGGGGCAAGGCCACCGGTCTGACGTTCGCCATCGGTGCCGTGAGCGGCACCGCCCTTTCCTTCGAACTGGGCCTGCTTTGGCCGGCGTTCATGGGCTTCGCCGGAATAGCCGTGGGCCCAGCGTTCACCGTGGAGGGTTTCGCCTTCTTCACGGAGGCCATCTTTATCGGACTCTACCTCTACGGCTGGAAACGTCTTTCTCCGCTGGCCCACTGGCTGACCGGCATTCCGGTAGCCATTGCGGGCGCAGCCTCCAGCGTTCTGGTGGTGGCGGCGGACGCCTGGATGCAGAACCCGCTGGGGGCCGACCTTCTAAAGGCCAATCCGGCGGCTGTGGACCCGGCCGGCATCCTGTTCGGCAACCCGACCTGGCCTATCATGGCTATCCACTCTACGCTGGCCACCTACGCGGCGACGGCGTTCGCCGTCGCCGGGGTCTACGCCTGGGGCGCCCTGCGTGGCAAGAAGGACGCCGTGCGCCGCAGCGCCCTCCGCATCGTGCTGGTGGTGGGAACCCTGGCCGCCGCGCTCATGCCCATCACCGGCGACCGCAGCGCCAAGTACGCGGCACGCTTTCAGCCGGCCAAGCTGGCCGCCATGGAGTCCCAGTTCCAGACGGAGAAGGGAGCGCCGCTGCGCATCGGGGGCTGGCCCGACCCGGAGACGGGGGAGGTCCGGTATGCCATCGAGCTGCCGAAGGGTCTGAGCTTCCTGGCCTTCGGCGACTTTAACGCGGAGGTCAAGGGACTCGACCAGTTCCCGCGTCAGGACTGGCCGAATGTGCCGGTAACCCACGTCTCCTTTCAGCTCATGGTGGCGGCGGGGATTCTGATGCTCGCGGCCGTTGCCTGGTACTGGTACGTCGCCTGGAAGCGGCGGGGGCGGGAACTGGACAACGACCTGCTGCTGCGTATCCTCATCGGCGCCTCGCCCCTGGGCTTTCTGGCCCTGGAGACCGGCTGGATCGTCACCGAGGTCGGACGCCAGCCCTGGATTCTCTACAACGTGATGCGCACCTCCGAGGCCGTGACCCCGAACCCGCACGTGCTGTCCACCCTGGTCGGCTTCGTCGCCCTATACCTGCTGCTGGGCCTCACCCTGGTCTGGCTGCTGCGGCGGCTGAGCCATGATGAGGACGGCCTGGAGGCGTACGGAGAGGGGGCGGCGTCGTGAACACGCTCCTCTTCGCCCTGCGCGGCGCCCCGGCCGCCCAGACCTCGGGGCCGGAGTTCTACGTGGCCTTCTGGATGGTGGTAGCCCTGACGGCCTACGCCTTCCTGGGGACGGCGGACTTCGGCGGAGGCCTCTGGGACCTCTTCGCCACCGGGCCTCGGGCGGACGAATGGCGCCGGCTCATCGCCAGGGCCATGGGACCGGTCTGGGAGCCCAATCACGTTTGGCTCCTCTTCGCCGTGGTGCTGCTCTTCTCAGGCTTTCCGACCGTGTTCTCCACGCTGAGCGTGGCCCTGTTCCTGCCGCTGCACCTGGTGCTCCTGGGCATTGTGCTGCGCGGCGCCGCCTTCGTCTTCCGCTCCTACGGCCCCTTCGATTCGACCGTGGGCCGGGTCTGGGCCAGCGTCTTCGGGGCGGCCAGCATCATGACGCCCTTCCTGCTGGGCGTGAGCCTGGGCGCGGTGTCCTCCGGGGCCATCCGGGTCGTAGGCGGCGCCGTTCAGGCGGACCTCGTCCGGGCCATGCTGAGCCCGTTCTCCCTCCTGGTGGGCCTGCTGACCCTGATGCTGGGCGCTTACGTGGCGGCCGTCTACCTGACCCTCGAGGGCGAGGGCAGGGTCCGCGAGGACTTCCGCCGGCTCGCCCTCTGGGCCGGCCTTACCGTAGCCGTGCTGGCGGCGGTGCTCCTGCCCCTGATGCAGAGGGCCGTGCCCTGGCTGGCGGCGAACCTGCTCCACCCGCGCAGCCTGCCCCTCCTGCTGGCAGGAGCTCTGTCTGCCGCTCTGTCCGCCTGGGCCCTCTGGACCCGTCGCTTCCACCTGGCCCGGTTCACCGCCGTGGCCGAGGTCATCACCCTCTTCTGGGGGTGGAGCCTGGCCCAGTTCCCGTACCTGGTCTACCCGGACCTGACCCTCTTCAACGCGGCGGCTCCGCCGCGGACCCTGGACTTCATGCTGCGAATCATCCCCTGGGGGCTGGCGATCCTTCTGCCTTCCCTGTTTCTGCTGTTCCGCGTGTTCAAGGGCGAGAACCCGGCGGTGCCGGAGGGCCGGCCGCCGGACGGAGGCAACCAGGAGGGACGTCGCTCCGGCCCGACTGTGTGACCAAGGTCTGGACGACAAGGGGGCTGCACACGTGTGCAGCCCCCTTCTGCTAGGGGTGGCGTTCCTCCCCCAGGCGCCGGTTCAGGCCGGTCAGGTAGGCCTGGAGAGTCTCCTGGTTCAGCGTGTAGTACACCCAGCGTCCTCGCTTCTGCTCCTCAACCAGGCCGGCCTCTCGCAAAAGCTTCATGTGGTAGGCCAGACGCGACTGGCCCATGCTCTCCATCATCGGCAGGACGTCGCAGGCGCAGATGCCCTGTGGTACGTTGGGGTTGGGGGGTGAGCAGCAGGCCCTGTCGCGTCCTGCTGCCAGCCGGTCCAGGATGGCCAGTCGAACCGGGTCCGCAAGGGCGGCTGAAACCTTCAGCAGGTCCATGGGGCACCTCCCCTCCCAGTCTGACAGCTCCAGTATACAACAGAGCAAGGAAAGTTGATGGGTCTGTTGACGTATCAGGAAATCTTGTGGTAATGTGGAGCCGCAGGAACATATCAACATTTGTTGATAAGAAGGGGGGGCAACGACCATGATCAAGCTGCGGGTGTTCAGTAAGGTGGATGGCCCGTGCTGCGGCGGCTGCTGCGGCGGTTCCGGCGGGGGCTGCTGCTAGCCCCGGCGCGCACAGACGCCCCACCCTGCGATTGAGGGTGGGGCGTCTGTCTTCAGGGAGGGACAGACGCCTATTTCCTGTCCTGGACCTCGTGGCCGCCGAACTCCCGGCGCAGGGCGGCGACCACCTTGCCCGCAAAGGTGTCGGGCTGGCGGGACCGCAGCCGCATCATGTAGGAGTTGGCAATGGCCGTAAAGGGCACGCCGTGCTCCCACGCCTCCTGGATGGCCCAGGAGCCCGTCGAGCCGCCCCCCACCGAGCCGGTGATGTTGTCCAGCCTGGGGTCATGACGGAAGGCCCGGACCGCCAGTTCCATCAGCCAGGAGCGGATGACGCTGCCCTGGTTCCAGAGGTGGGCAACCTGGGGAAGGTCCAGACGGAAGGGTCCGGACTCCAGCAGTTCAAAGCCCTCGCCGATGGCCTCCAGCATGCCGTACTCAATGGCGTTGTGCACCATTTTCACGAAGTGGCCGGCACCGCTGGGGCCAACGTGGGCGTAGCCCTCCTGGCGCGCCACGGCGCGGAAGAGCGGTTCGGCCAGGGCAAAGGCCTCGGGCCGCCCGCCCACCATAAGGCACAGGCCGTCCCGCGCTCCTTCCAAACCGCCGCTGGAGCCGCAGTCCAGGAAATCGATCCCCTTGGCCGCTAGGTCCCCAGCGCGGCGCATGGAGTCACGGTAGAAGGAGTTGCCGCCGTCGATGATCACGTCGCCGGAGCTCAACTCGGGCTCAAGGTCCGCCAGCACGCGGTCGACCGGTTCGCCCTGGGGCACCATGATCCAGATGATGCGCGGCGGCGTGAGCTGGCGCGCCAGGTCGGCCGGCGAGGAAGCGGGGAACACGCCGTCTCCGGCGATGTCCCGCACGGCGGCCTGGTTCAGGTCGAACACGACGGCTTCGCCGCCGGCGGCCCGCAGGTTGCGGACCAGGTTCCCGCCCATGCGGCCCAGCCCAATGATTCCGTAGCGTGTCATCTGGCGAGTACCTCCCTAGTCGCGGAACATACCGCGGTCGTCAAAGTCGATCGGGGCCGGTTCGGACAGGATCTCCACGCGCCCGGCGGCCAGCAGTTCCGGAAGCAGGGGCTCGCTGGCCAGGAATTCCTCCAGGTGCTTGGTGTCTTGGACGCGCACGATCCGCGCCTGACCCGGTTCGACCTGCAGGCAGCAGGCCAGGGCGGCCGCCAGGGCGGCGCGGTCAGAGTCCACCGTCAGGGCAATGCGCGCCCCCTCGGGGGTCTTGGCCGTGAGGCAGTTCATATAGGTTTTCGCCCGGTCCATCCTGGCCACAGCCCGGCTGAGCACCACGTCCGCCATGCCTATGCCCACCGCGTTGCCCTCGGTGGCCTCGGTCAGGTCGCGCACGACAATGCGCTGGATGTCGGGGCCGGTGCCCGTGGGTCCGCTGTAGTAGCGGCCGACCACATTGGAGTCCATGCCCAGGCCGCTGATGTCCTTGCCAATGAAGTCCAGCACCAACACGTCCAGACGCTCCAGAGGCAGGCGGGCCATACGCTCGCGGGCCAGCCGGAGGAGCTCCTGCTCCCGCTCCCAGATGCGGTTGGCGCGCACAGCCTCGATCTGGAAGAGGCGGCCGTAGCTGTTCTCCATCAGGGCGAGGCCGAAGGGAATGGGCATCTTGCTCAGAGTGTAGCGGGCTACGGCGGGAATCAGCCGGTGGAAGTCGGCGAAGCCTCGGCTGTGGAAGGTGTCGGCGCCCGTCTGTTTGCCCAGGCCGATGGCGATCATCTTGCAGAGACCGCTCTCCACCGGGCCGTGGAAGTCAGTGTGGGGCTTCACCCGGTTGATGGGGATGACCACGTCGGCCCCGGCTGCGTTTCGGTCGAAGAAGACGGGGACCCCCTCTTCGACTTCGCCCAGGCTGACCGTCTGCAGGCTGGAGAGGATCTGACAGCCCATGGCCTCGGGCGTGATGCCGTAGGCGGCGAGGACATCCAGCTGACCCTCGGCGGTGGCGCCGCCATGGCTGCCCATGGCGGGGACGATGAACGGTTCGGCCCCCCGGCGCCTGACTTCGGCCACGGCCGCCCGCAGCACCTGGTCAATGCGGTCGATACCCCGGCTGCCCCCGGTGAGAGCCACGCGCTGGCCCGCCTGGATGGCGCCTTCGGCGGAAGCGAAGGCCGCTGCGACGGCAGCGGGAATATCTTCAATGGCGGCGGTGTCCAGGTGTTGGCGGACCCTGGCCCAGCGGGGCAGAGGCCGGCCGAGGAACGGCTGCAGGTTCAACTCACTCATGGCGACGTTCACCTCCGATGGTACAGGCTGGTGGCTAGACCCCGCAGCCGAAGTCCAGGCGCACCGCGCCTTTGACGGCGGGACCCACGCTCTGGGCATACCAGCGCAGGAAGCCGCCGGCGTCCTTGATCTCCGCCTGCCAGCGGGCGCGGCGTTCGGCCAGGACATCATTCGGCACGTCCAGGGTCAGCGTCCCCCGGGAGACGTCGATGGTAATGCTATCTCCGTTTTCCACCAGGGCGATGTTGCCCCCGTCAGCCGCCTCGGGCGCAAGGTAGCCGATGGAGACGCCGCTGGAGGCGCCTGAGAAGCGTCCGTCGGTGATGATGGCAACGTTGCCGATCTTGGCTGCAACCTCCGTGAGCCGGTGCAACTCGCGCATGCCGGGGCCGCCCCGGGGTCCCTCGTAGCGAACGACCACCGCGTCGCCGGGCTGGATTTCGCCCGACTGGGCGGCCGCCAGCGCGGCCTCCTCGGCGTTGTACACCCGGGCGGGGCCGCGGAAGAAGTCGGCACCGGCCGCCGAGCGCTTGATCATGGCCCCGTCCTCGGCCAGGTTGCCATGGAGAACGGCAACGCCGCCTTCCGGCGAGATGGGGTCGGTGAAGGGATGAATGACTTCGCGGTCCGTGACCTCGGCGTCAGCCACGGCCTGACCGAGGGTCTGGCCGGTGACGACGAGGCGCTCCGGATGGAGCGCCGGCAGCAGCTCCTTGAGAAGGGCCGGCGTGCCCCCGGCCCGCTGCAGGTCGTTGACCGTGCGCTGATTGTGGTTGGGCGTGACGGCCGCCAGGAAGGGTGTGCGCCGCGAGACCTCAGCCCAGTCGTCCAGGGTGAGGTCGATGCCCAGCTCGTGGGCGATGGCGGGCAGGTGCAGCACCGTGTTGAGGGAGCCGCCCATGCCCAGCACCAGGGCGATGGCGTCCTGGAACGCGCTGCGGGTGAGAATCTGAGAGGGTTTTGGCCCGCCTGCCGCCGCCAGGCGCACGGCCAGGCGGCCGGCCTCGACAGCCAGCGCCCGGCGTTCGTCGGACTCGGCGGGGAGAAGGGCGGTGTTGGGCAGGGCCAGGCCCAGGGCCTCGGCCACCATGCACATGGTGTTGGCCGTGCCCAGGTAGGAGCAGATGCCCGGGCCGCTGTAGTAGCGGGCTGTGACGGCCACCAGGTCCTCCTCGGACATCTCGCCCTGGAGGAACGCCTGGCGGGCCTGCTTGGACTCAAAGGGCTTGATCAGGTTGGCGCTGGGGCCGCCGGTGAAGAGGAGGGAGGGCAGATCCAGCCGTGCCGCGGCCATCAGCATGCCGGGCACGATCTTGTCGCAGGAGGCCATCAGAATCAGGCCGTCAAAAATGCCATGGCCCAGCACCATAGTCTCCACCGAGTCGGCGATGAGGTCGCGGCTGGGCAGGGAGTAGCGCATGCCGGCGTGACCCTGGGCGATGCCGTCGCACATGGCGATGGTGTTGAACTCCAGGGGCAGCCCTCCGGCCTGGCGGATGCCGTCCTTGATGGGCTCCGCCAGCCCCCTCAGGGGGACATGCCCGGCCACGATCTCGTTCCAGCTGTTGACGACGCCGATGACCGGCTTGTCGAGATCCTTATAGTCGACGCCACAGGAGACCAGATGGCCCTTGAGAATGGCCCTCTGGTAGGGCGGGACCTTGTCGATGCTGCGCTGCACGGTGGGATCACCCCTTTCAGGTAGGCGGGGCTCCGCCTTCGCGGATCTTGGCCAGGGTGCGGAACTCGTCCTGGAGGAGCGCATTGAGGCGCTGGTAGAGCGCGAACAGCTTCTGATAGTGAGAGTGGGTGGCGGCGTCCGGCTCCAGGCGGCGGTCCACCTGGATGAAGCGGTGGACCCAGGACAGGTCCGGGGCGACACCCAGGGCCACGGCGCCGAGGATGAAAGCTCCCAGGGCGGAGCCCTCTGTCTGGGCCGGAACGGTAACCTGGCGTCCGAACACGTCCGCCGCAATCTGCAGCCACAGGTCCGAACGGGCGAAGCCGCCCGTGGCGCGAATCTCGCGGGCCGGACCGGCCAGTTCCTCCAGGGGGCCCAGGACGCTGTAGAGGCGGTAGACCACGGCCTCCAGTGCGGAGCGGACGAGGTGGGGGCGCTGGTGCTCCAGGCCCAGGCCGAACCAGACGCCGCGGGCCCTGGCGTTGAAGCCGGGGGAGCGCTCACCCGCCAGGTAGGGAAGGAAGACGAGGTTGCCGGAGCCGGCCGGGGCCTTTCCGGCCTCCGCGGTCAGGACGTCGTAGTTGTCCAGGCCGGGGTAGAGCTGGTCGCGCACCCAGCGCAGGACCATGCCGCCGTTGTTCAGTGAGCCGCCGAGGATCCAGCGGTTCTTGTCCAGGTAGTAACACCAGACCCGGGCCTGAGGGTCGGCCTGCGGCCGCTCCACGCAGGCGCGCAGGGCGCCGCTGGTTCCGACCATGGCCGCCAGCACGCCGGGCTCGATGGCGCCCGAGCCCAGGCTGGAGAGAACGCCGTCGCCTGCGCCGATGACCACCGGGGTCCCGGCCCTGAGGCCCAGGCGGCCCGCCACACCGGCGGATAGGGGAACGGTGTGGGTGGTCGGTACGGGCTGGGGAAGCTGGCCCTTGTGGATACCGGCCAGGGCCAGGGCCTCGTCGTCCCAGTCCAGCCTCTCCAGGTTGAAGAGGGCGGTGCCGGAGGCGATGCCGTAGTCCACCAGCCACTGTCCTGTCCAATGGTGGACCAAAAGTTCCTTGACGCTGACATAGCGGCCGGCGCGTGCAGTGACGTCGGGGCGGTTGGCCTGAAGCCACATCAGCTTGTACAGGGGGTACATGGGGTGGGGCGGGCAGCCCGTGCGTGCGTAGAGGTCATGCCAGTCCGGGCGCAGCCGCACGGCGTCCACCTGAGGGGCGGAGCGGCCGTCGGCCCAGGTGATGGCCGGCGTCAGGTACTCGCCGTCCGGGCCGACGGCCACAACGGCGTGCAGGTAGGTGCAGAGGGAGATCCCCAGTACCTGAGAGGGGTCCACGCCGGACCGGGCCAGGGCGCCGGGCACCACCGCGTCGGCGGCGGCCAGCAGTTCGGCCGGGTCCTGTTCGGCGTAGCCGGGATGGGGCGTGTGCAGTGGGTAGGTCCGGCTGACCTGGGCCAGGACCCGCCCGTCCAGGTCGAAGACCAGGGCGCGGCAGGACGTGGTCCCCAGGTCCAGGGCAACGATGGCTTGCGTCATAGCTTTTTCTTGGCCGCGGCCATGGAGGTCTCGTGGATGTGGGCCAGGGCCTTCTCCTTGTTGGCAAAGGTGATGGCGACGTAGAGCGTATCCACCAGGGCAAGCTGAACGATGCGCGAGGTCATGGAGTCCGTCTGGTACTTGGTCTCACGGCAGATGGAGTAGAGCGGGATGTCCGACGCCTTGGCCGCGGGGGAGAACGGGAAGCCGGTCAGCACCATGGTGGTGGCGCCCTTGGCACGCGCCTGCTGCAGTGCCTCAACCACGTCGCGGGTGTTGCCGGAGTGGGTGATGCCGATGAGCAGGTCGCCCTTGCCCATGACCATGGCGGACATGATCTGCATGTGGGAGTCGGCCTGCAGGGTGGCGATGATGCCCAGCTTCAGCAGTTTGTGCACCAGGTCCAGGCCCACGGAGGCGGAGCCGCCGAAGGCGGCCACCACCACGCGCCTGGCCTTGACGATGGCGTCCCGGGCCCGGATCAGGTCGGACGCGCTGACAGAACCCACGCTGTCCTCCAGGGCCTGGCGGGTGATGGCGAAGACCTTGCGCTTGATGGTCTCCACGTTATCGCCCGTGCCCAGGTCGCCCATGGCCTCACGGTTGTCCTCCGTCAGTGAGCTGGCGATGGCGATCTTGAACTCGTGGAAGCCGGCGAAGCCCAACTTGCGGTAGAGGCGGATGATGACCGTCTCGGACACCCCGCAGCGGGCGGCGATGGCGGAGATGGAAAGGGAGATGAACTCCTTGGGGTCACTCAGCAGAAAGGCGGCCACGGTCTGCTCCTTGTCGGAGAGACTGCTGCGCAGGGCCTGAATCTTGGCCTCCAGCGCCGTGCTGATCCGGATGGTTGCTGCTTTTTCATCTATACCCACGGCTCATCACCCCTTCACGGCACCCGCGGTCAGGCCGCGAATGATGTACTTCTGGGTGACCATGGCGATGACCAGGATGGGCAGGGTGATGATGACCGCCGCCGCCATGAGGCCGCCCCAGTTGATTTCAGAGTAGGAGAGGAAATTGAAGATGGCCACCGGCAGGGTCTTGGTCCTGGCGCCGGTGAGGATGACGGAGAACATGAAGTTGTTCCAGGAGAAGACGAAGGCGAGGATGGACGAGGTGATGATGCCGGGGCCGGAGATGGGCAGCACCACGCGCAGAAAGGCGTACTGCTCGGTGCAGCCGTCCACCCGCGCCGCCTCCACCAGTTCGGCCGGAATGCCCTCGAAGAAGGCGATCATCACCCAGACGACAAAGGGCATGGTCACCAGCATATGCGTCAGGATCAGGGCGGGGAGGGTGTCCACGATGCCGACCCTGGTGAACAGAATGAACCAGGGAATCAGGAAGGTGATGCCGGGCACGATGCGGGCCACCAGGATGGTCATGCCCAGGCCGGACTGCTTGTAGCGGGCGATGCTGTAGGCGGCAGGCAGGCCGAGGACCAGGCCGAAGAAGGTGGCGCCGGCGGCGATGACCAGGCTGTTCCAAATGAATTGGACGAACTGTTGGCCGGCGAAGACCTCGACGTAATTCCTGAGGGTGGGCTGGAAGACCCACTGCGGCGGGTAGGCCGTGATCTGCGCCTGGGTCTTGAAGGAGGCCAGAATCATCCACAGAAAGGGGAAGATGAAGATCAGAAGGCTCACGGCCAGGACGACATAGAACAGAACGTTGAGGATGAGCTTGGTCTGACGCCTGGTCACGCGATCACCCCCCGGCGCGCCCAGTTGAGGAAGATGACCACGCCGAGAACGATGGCGAAGAAGATCATCAGCAGTGAGCTGGCGGCTCCCATCTGGAAATACGAGAAGCCAAGGGTGTAACCGTATATGTTCAGGGTCTCGCTGGCGTAGTTGGGTCCGCCCTGGGTCATGGAGTAGATGATGTCGAAGGTCTTCAGGGCGTCGATGGCCCGGAGGATGACGGCCACGCCGACGGTGGGCCGGATCATGGGCAGAGTTACGTGCCACAGGATCTGAAGCGGGTTGGCGCCGTCCACCGCCGCCGCCTCAAACGGGTCGGACGGCAGGGAGACGAGGCCGGCCAGTACGATGAGAGCGATCATGGGCGTCCACTGCCAGACGTCCACCAGTACCAGAGAGGGAAGCGCCTGCGTCTGCGAGGCGATCCAGAGCTGCGGCGGCAGGTGCAGCAGGTGCAGGACGTAGTTGGCGAACCCGATGGTGGGCTCGAACATGAGGAGCCAGACCATGCCGATGGCCACGGGAGTGGCCACCATGGGCAGGAGGAAGAGGGTCTTGACGACGTTCTGTCCGGGGAAGTCCCGGTTCAGCAGGAGGGCCAGGGCAACGCCCAAAACCGTCTCCACCAGCAGGGCCAGACCCGTGAAGTAGAACGTCCGCCAGGTGGCCAGCCAAAAACGCGGGTCGCGCAGAAACAGTTCGGCGTAGTTGGCCAGGCCCACGAACTTGGGCGGGGTGACGGCGGACATGGACCATTCCGTCAGGGAGACTCGGGCCGTGTAGAGAATCGGAAAGGCCATCATCACAAGGATGAACAGCACCGCAGGCAACGTGAAGACCCACCTGAGGTTCTTTTCCACCCAGCGTCCGAGCATTGCATCTCCCCCCGCGTCTTGAAAAGGGGCCCGGGTCGGTACCTGGAAGCACCGGCCCGGGCCGTGCGTTCATCACCAGCTTAGACTACTTTGCCTCTTCAGTCAGCAACTGGTTCAACGCGTCGTTGTTGGTCTTGGCCGCGGCAACCACGTCCTTGCCGGTGATGGCGGCGGTGATGATGTTGCCCACCAGGTCGCGGGCCTTGCCGACGTTGATCACGAGGGGACGGTCAGCAGGGCTGCCCACCTTGCCGGACTCCAGGGCCACGCTGACCCAGTCGGCAGGCCAGGCCTTCTTGCCCTCGTCGCTCTCCCACACGGAGGTGCGGGCGCTGGGGACGCCGGTGGACTGAATCTTGGTGGTGACTTCCTTGCTGGTGGCCCACTTCAGGAACTCCCAGGCGGCGTCCTGGTTCTTGGAGGACTTGGCGATGGATAGGCCCCAGGAGGTGACGGAGTAGGGCAGGGCGCCCTTGTCGCCGGCCGGGAACATGGCGAAGCCGACCTTGTCGCCGATGGTGGACTTGTCGGGAGCGGTCACGTTCTTGTACAGGGAGTTGGCGTCAACCCACATGGCGGCCTTGCCCTGGGCGAAGATGGCGGCGGCCTGCGGCCACTCCATGTTCAGCACGCCGGGAGGCCCATAGTTCTTGAGCAGGTTGCCGTATTCGGTAACGGCCTTGGTGGCGGCCGGCGAGTCGAGGACGAACTTGCCGTTCTCGATGAAGTTGCCGCCTTCGCTGTAGAGGAAGCTGGAGAACTGGGTCACGGCCGGGTTGCCCTTGCCGCGCATGACGATACCGTAGATGCCCTTGTCAGGGTTGTTCAGCTTCTTGGCGGCGGCCTCAAGGTCAGCGATGGTCTTCGGCGCCTTGAGGTTCGCGGCCTGGAAGAGGTCCTTGCGGTAGTAGACGATCTCCTGCTCGGTGACGATCGGAACACCGGTCAGGTGACCGTTGACGGTCTCCGTCTGCATCGGGCCCTGAAAGTAGTCGCTGGCGCCGTACTCAGCGGGCGTCTTCTTTGCATCATTCATGTAGGTAGTCAGGTCCGTGTACCAGCCGTTCTTGTCGAACAGCTTGGCTTCCTGCAGGGGACGCTGCATGAACACGTCCACGGTGCCGGCGCCGGAGGTCAGTTCCACGGTCAACTTCTGGGTCAGCTGGTTCTCGGTGATGGACTCCATCTGGACCTTGATGCCGGTCTTGGCTTCGAAGTCCGGGATCATGGTCTTGAGAGTCTCCGTCCACGGGTGGTTGGCCGCCAGGAAGCGAATCGTGGTGCCGGCGTAGGGCTTGTCCGAGTTGCTGGTTCCCTTGGGCGCTTCCTTGGTGCCGCCGCAACCGGTGAGTGCGACGCTGCCCAGGATAGCGACCAGCATGATCAGAGCCCAGGTGCGCTGGAAACGCTTCATGCTCGATCCTCCTCTGAGGAATTCGGATCGTTGACGTGCCGCCGGTCGTGGGATCTGCCACAAGGCCGCACGTGAACCCCTACCGACAGAATAGCATTTTTGTTTCATAGTGCCAACGGAGAGAAAGTAAATTTTTTTCTTGCCCAGAGTCGAGTCGGGTGGAATGGGAATCGCCACCAGGCCGGTGTGATAGACTCAAGGCAGGTTCGAGAACCATAGGAGGTGCAGGCGATGGACATCCTGCAGTCCATTCACGAGCGCCGCAGTGTCGGCAAAGTGAGGCCGGACCCCGTTCCGCGGGCTCTGGTGGAAGAATTGCTGGAGGCCGCCCGCTGGGCTCCGACTCACCACCGCACCGAGCCCTGGCGCTTCTGGGTCTTTAGCGGCAAGGGCAGGGACCGCCTGGCGGAGGCCTTCGCCGCTGCCGGCGGCGATAAGGAGAGGAACAAGCCGTACCGGGCGCCCGTGGTCGTGGCCGTGGGCTGCGTGCCCCAGCCGGCGGCGGACAACCCGCAGGAGGAACTCCTGGCGACGGGGGCCGCCATGCAGAACCTGCTGCTGGCCGCCCAGGCGAAGGGGCTGGCGGCCATCTGGCGCAGCGGGGCCATGGCGCACGGCCCGGGAGTGCGCACGCTCCTGGGGCTGGCGGAGAAGGATACGCTGGTGGGCTTCGTCTATCTGGGATTTCCCGACCCCGACGTGACGGTGCTGCCGGGCCGCAGAAGCTCCGTTGAGGAACGAACCGTCTGGTACGAATAGTACCTTCGCCCTCCTGGGGGAAGATACTGTTCAGGAGGGATTGTCATGAAGATGGAAGCGGTAAAAGCCGAGTTGGAGAAGTGGGGCGAACTTCTCATCACCACGGCGGGCGGGCAGGGGTATGAGATTCACCTGGGCGATACGGAGTTCGACCTCTCCGCCCGCGTCATCCGTTTGCATACCCCGACGGCGGAGTTCACCATCGAGGGTGATGCCGTGGAGTCCATTCAGCAGCACTACGGGCATACCAACAAGTGACAGTTGGGCCGGCGAGGCCGGCTTCATCATGGCGGGAAGAAGACGGGGGCTGCCGCATGGGGCAGCCCCTGTTACGTATCCTCGTGATGGTGTGGGCGGCGCAGTCAGGATGCCGATTCCCCCGGGATGGCCCGCCTGGACTAGTCGGCTACCCCGGCGGGTTTGCGCTCCTCGGCAAGATCCAGGATGCGCTCCAGGACTCGCTGGCGCCGCTCCTCCACCTGGTCGAAGTGGATGTTCGGCACGTAGTAGGCCTCCAGCCGGTCGTGGGCGGCCTTGGCCCGTTTCAGAAAGCCGATGCCCCGGTTCAGGGCCGACTTGTAGGAGGCCTCCGCGGCGGCCATGTCGTCCCGGTGCGGCTCCAGCAGGGTCTGATTGGTATAGGCGTCCGTGTCGATGACCACGTCGCCCAGGCGGGTGGCGTAGACGTGCGGTTCGATGGAACTGATCAGGGCCACATTCAGTTCCGGGATGATGGCGTGGTCCACCCGGCTCGGGTTCATCGGGCAGTGGAAGAACTCGACGAAGTAGCCCTTCTGTACCGCTGCCTCAGCCAGCTTGCGGATCATGGGGGTCTTGCCGGTGCCGGGGGCGCCGGTCCATATGTAGCGACGGGCCACGGGGCCGACCAGGGTGTCCAGGTAGTTGACGGGCCCTTCCGGGGTGATGGCGCCGCCGAACAGGTGCCGCTCGCGGCCGGCCTTGTTGAGCCGCTTGGAGCCGAAAATCTCCACCCGCAGGTCCTCGGCCTTGCTGTTCAGCCAGTGCGGGTTGGCCGCCAGGCGCGAGTAGGTCTCCAGTTCGTCGTAGAAGGCTTTGGCCGCCCGCAGGTTGTCATAGGAGCGGGCGAACAGCCGGCTGATTTCCCGGTTCAGCCCGATGACGTGGTCGCGGTTGGCCCGCATCGCCGCCTCGTCCCAGTAGTCGCCCAGGTGGACGATCTCGTCCACGGCCCCCGGGTTCTTGGGGTCGACCAGGTGTGGGCTGGTGCCATCTATCAGCGTGATGTCGACGGTCGGAATCCTGAGGCCGTCCAGCGACCCGGGGTCAGACGAGCAGTGGAGCATCTCCACGTCGTAGCCCCGCTCCACCATTTCCTCGCCGATCTGGCGCATGAACGTGGACTTGCCGACCCCGGGGCCGCCCTTCAGGACAAAGATCTTGTTGCTGTCGGGCGGTGTGATCTGATCATAAAACGAATAGAACCCTTCCGGTGTGTTGCCTCCGGGGAAGAAACGCCGGATAGCGCCCTTCTTGCCCATTCTCTCGACCTCCCCATGCTTGGTTCCTGCCGAAGCCGCCGTTTCGGCGCCGTTCAGCCTATGGGGAGCCCCCGCTCGCGGTGCCAGTCCAAACAGGGTACCCTAGATGCAGGAAGGAGTGAAGCGTCATGAAGGCAATGCTGGTAGGGGAATGAGGACGGTTGGGCCGGGGCGAGGTTAGCAGGAGTGTGGACACCGGGCCGCGAACACAGGGGCAAACCGCCTGAGGGGGACCCATGGACGTCATCGCTCTCGTTGGACCGAGCGGCACGGGCAAGAGTCACCGCGCCTCGCTCATCGCCTACGAATATAACGTAGACCTGATTGTAGACGACGGCCTCCTGATCAAGGAGGCGCGAATCCTTGCCGGGGAGTCGGCCAAGCGCGAGTCCACAATGATGGCCGCCATCCGCCGGGCCTTATTCGAGGACGAGGAGCACGCGGCCGAGGTGCGCCGGGGCCTTCAACGGGAGGACCCGAACCGGGTGCTCATCCTCGGCACCTCCCGCGGCATGGTGGAGCAGATCTGCCTGCGCCTGGCCCTGCCCCTTCCCAGCCGCTGGGTCGGCATCGAGGAGGTCGCCTCTCCTGCCGAGATGCGCAAGGCGCGACGCATTCGCAAGGAGCAGGGCAAGCACGTCATCCCCGTGCCCACGGTGGAGGTTAAGAAGACCTTCTCCGGCTACCTGGTCGACCCGCTGCGCTTCCTGCTCCACCGCGAGACAGACGAGGACCTGTGGATTGAGAAGTCCGTGGTCCGGCCCACCTACAGCTCTCTGGGCCGCTTCTACATCGCCGATACCGTGCTGGCCGCCATAGCTACCCACGCGGCGCACGAGGTGGAAGGGGTCGGCAGGGTGCTGCGGACCATCGTGGAGAACGATTCCCGGGGCCTCACCCTGACCCTGGAGCTGTCGCTCCGGTACGGGTTCCCGCTCATTCCGGTACTGGAGTTGGTGCAGCAGGAGGTGGCCAGGGTAGTCCGTCAGATGACCGCCCTCAACATCCTGGAGGTCAACGTGGATGGCCGCCGCCTGGCGGTGGAGTGACGACGCAGAGGGAGTGGGGCGCCGGCCGGCGCCCTCTCCGTTTCTTAATCAAACCTTAACTGGAGCCTGTCTCCCGACAGGAAAAGAGACGCGTTACAATCAACTTATTGAAAGGCCGTCGGGTTGGCGCCTGAGTTGACCTGACCAGGACGCACCAGAGCCCATGCTATAATTCTCAGTGACTGAGGTGATGTCCTTGGCCGATCGGGTTCTGGTGGTCGACGACGAGCCTGCGCTGGTCGAACTGGTTGCCTTCAACCTGCGGAAGGCCGGTTTTGACGTAAACACGGCCGCCGATGGCGCCGCGGCCCTGGTAGCAGCCCGGTCCTGGAACCCTCAGGTTGTGGTGTTGGACGTGATGCTGCCCGGCCTGGACGGTTTCGAGGTCTGCCGCGAACTGCGCAAGTGGTCGGCGGTGCCTGTGCTGATGCTGACCGCCCGGAAAGAGGAAGTGGACCGGGTGGTGGGTCTGGAGCTCGGCGCGGACGACTACCTGACCAAGCCTTTCAGTCCCCGGGAACTGGTGGCCAGGGTGCGGGCCTTGCTGCGCCGCGTCCGGCTCGACCGGGAGACGGCGGCTGCCGGCCTTGCCGGTGGCGTTCTGGAATCGGGCTCCCTGCGCATCGATCTGGAGCGCCATGACGTGACTGTGGAAGGGCGCAGCGTTGACCTGACGCCCACGGAGTTCCGCCTGCTCTCGCAGTTGGCCCAGCACCCCGGCCGGGTCTACGGCCGCGAGGACCTGCTGCGGGTCATCTGGGGCGACGACTTCTTCGGCGACGAGCGCACCGTGGATGTCCACGTGCGCCACCTGCGGGAGAAGGTGGAACCGGACCCCGCCCATCCGCAGCTCATTCTCACAGTTCGAGGTGTCGGCTACCGCTTCAGCCCTCGGCCCCAGGGGGAGTTGCCATGAACCGCCTTGTTCAGCGTCTCGGCGCGCTGGCCCTGGTCCCAGCGGTACTCACCGGCGTCTTCCTGGTGGCAGGCGCCTATTACCTCATGGCCCCGGGCGTCTTGCTGTACCGCATTCTCGGTCTGGTCCTCCTGACCGTGGCTGCAGTCATCGTCACCAGCGTCGCGGCGGCCTACCGCATCGCCGGTGACCTTCGGGACCGCATCGCCGAGATGCGCCTGGTGGCCCAGCAGGTCGGGAAAGGCACGCTGGGCGAGAAGATCTACGCCGTCCAAACCCTGGACGAGCTGGGTCTGCTGGCCCAGGACCTGAACGACATGCTGTCCCGGATAAGTCAGCGGCTGGGGACCCTGGGCGAGGAGAAGACCCGCGCCGACACCATTCTCAACCACCTGGGCGACGGCGTACTTCTGGTTTCACCCCGCATGCGGGTGGTCTACGCCAACCCGGCCTGCCGTACCGTACTGGACCTGGAGCGTCGGGTGGTGGAAGGCCGTTTTCTGCTGGAGGTCATCTCCAACTCCGATCTGGAGCGCCGCGTGCTGCGAGCCTTGCAGCAGGCGGAGACATCTCGGACGGAGGTCCGCCGGGGGCTGCGGGACGAGACGATACTGGACGTGCAGATCGCCCCGGTTCAGGATGGGCCGCGGACGGTAGGGGCTCTCCTGGTGATTCGCGACGTCTCGCGTGCCAGGAAGCTGGAACGGGCGCGGGCGGAATTCGTGGCCAACGCCTCCCACGAGCTTCAGACCCCACTGACCGCTATCCGGGGTTTCGCTGAGACCCTGCTGGATGGCGCCATGGACGACCCCGAATCCGCCCGTCGCTTTGTAGAGATTATTCAGCGCGAGTCCGTCCGCCTTTCCGAGCTGGTGGACGAGCTTCTGGACCTCTCCAAGATCGAATCGGGCAAACTTCCCGTGAACCGGGCGGCCTTCAGCCTGGCGGAACTGACCAGCGACGTGGTGTCGCGCCTGGAGATGCGCCTGGAGAGCAAGCGCCTTACCCTGACGCGGCAGTTCCCGCCGGACCTGCCCCAGGCCTACGCCGACCGGGCCCAGATCGCCCGCGTGATGCTCAACCTTCTGGACAACGCCGTCAAGTACACGCCGGCGGAGGGGCGCATCACCGTGGGCGCTCAGGACGACGGCACCCACCTGACGGTGTTCGTCTCCGACAGCGGCATCGGCATACCGGAAGGGGACCAGGAGCGCATCTTCGAGCGCTTCTACCGCGTGGACAAGGCGCGCAGCCGCGAGTCCGGAGGCACCGGCCTCGGCCTCTCCATCGTCAAGCACCTGGTGGAGCGGAACGGCGGCTCGGTCAGCGTGGAAAGCCATCCCGGCGCCGGGTCCCACTTCCATTTCACGCTACCCAAGGCGCCCTGACGGCGCCGTTGATGGGTCCCCGAGGGGTGGCTAGCCGTGAAGTTTTACCCGCAAAGGAGCCGTCGCATGTCCGAGGAGCACAGCAAGATCACGGTCCGCAGCCTGAACCTCTTTTACGGCAACTTTCAGGCCTTGAAGAACATCAACATTGACGTCCAGGAGCGGCGGGTGACGGCCTTCATCGGGCCCTCCGGCTGCGGTAAGTCCACCTTCCTGCGTACGCTCAACCGCATGAACGACCTCATCGAGGACGTTCGGATCAAGGGCGACGTGCTGTTGGACGGGCGGAACATCTACCACCGCGACGTGGACGTGGTGGCCCTGCGCAAGCAGGTGGGCATGGTCTTTCAACGCCCCAACCCCTTCCCCATGTCCATTTACGACAACGTGGCCTACGGACCTCGCGTCCACGGCGAGACCAGCCGGCGGGGGCTGAACCGCCTGGTGGAGTCCAGCCTGCGATCCGCGGCCCTCTGGGACGAGGTCAAGGACCGGCTTCACCGGTCGGCCCTGGGGCTCTCCGGCGGCCAGCAGCAGCGCCTCTGCATCGCCCGCCTGCTGGCGGTGGAGCCCGAGGTGGTGCTGATGGATGAACCGGCCTCGGCCCTGGACCCCATCTCCACCGCCAAGATCGAGGACCTGATTCGCGACCTGCGCGAACGCTACACCATCATCATTGTCACCCACAACATGCAGCAGGCGGCCCGCGTCTCAGACTCCACCGCCTTCTTCCTTTCCGGCGAGATGGTGGAGATGGCGCCCACCGAGCAACTGTTCCAGACTCCCCGTGACAAGCGCACGGAGGATTACATTACGGGCCGTTTCGGCTGAGGAGGATGGCGCATGACCCGGGAGACCTTCCACGAACAGTTGGAGGACCTGCAGAAGGAACTGCTCAAGATGGGAACCGTGGTGGAGGAGGCTATCCACCGGGCGGTGCGATCGCTGTCCGAGAAGGACTCCGACCTGGCCCGCCAGGTCATCGACCAGGATGACGTGATTGATAATATGGAACTCGAAATCGAGAAGATGTGCCTGGCTCTGTTCGGCCTGCAGCAGCCCGTGGCGGTGGACCTGCGCCTCATCGGCACGGCCCTGAAATTCGTCACCGACCTGGAGCGCATGGGCGACCACGCCGTGGATATCGCCAAGATCACCCTGCGGCTGGAGGGGCAGCCCCTGATCAAGCCCCTGGTGGACATCCCGCGCATGGCCGAGCTGGCCCAGATCATGATGCGCGAGGCCCTGGCGGCTTACGTCAACCGCGATCCGCAGCAGGCCTACACGATGATCGCCCGGGATGACGAGGTCGACGCCCTGTACGGGCAGATCTTCCGCGAACTCCTGACCTATATGATTGAAGATCCGCGTACCATCCAGCAGGCCACCTACCTGATCTTCGTGGCCATGTACCTGGAGCGCATCGCCGACCACGCCACCAACCTCGGCGAATGGACCATCTACATGGTTACAGGCGAGCGCAAAGAGCTGAACAACTAGCTCTCTTCCTTAACGGATTCTTAACCCGCCGCTAACACATTATTAAGGGCGGCACGCTACCATCGGAGATGGAGAAGGCGACAGCCCACGACAATTCTCGGGAAGAGGGATGAACGGTGAACTCATTGAAGTCTCGCATCATCGCCGGCGCTGCCTTGACGCTCGCTCTGACGGTGGCCCTGACCGGTTGCAGCGGCACGAAGCAGCAGGATCAGCCGAGCCAGCCGAGCCAGCCGGCCCAGAAGGAGACCATTACCGCAGTCGGTTCCACCGCTCTGCTGCCCCTGGTGCAGGCGGCCAAGGAAGAGTTCGAGAAGAACAACGCCAACGTCACCATCAACGTCAGCGGTGGCGGCTCCTTTACCGGCCTGACCCAGGTGGCCAACGGGGCCGCACAGATCGGCAACTCCGACGTGGACGTCACCCCTGAGCTGAAGGACAAGGGCCTGGTGGATCACAAGGTGGCCGTGGCGCCCTTCGTCATCATCGTCAACCCGAGCGTCACTGTTGAATCCCTGACGCAGGACCAGCTCATCGGCATCTTCACAGGTAAGATCAAGGACTGGAAAGAGGTCAGCGGGAAAGCCGAAAAGATCACGATCATTCACCGCCCCGCTTCCTCGGGCTCCCGCGCCACCATCAAGGCGATCGTCCTGAAGGGGCAGGAGTTCGACCCGTCGGCCGTGACCCAGGACTCCACCGGCAAGGTGTTCGACGGCATCAAGAGCACCCCGGGCTCCATCGGCTATATCGATGCCGCGTACCTGAAGGACGGCGTCAAGGCCGTCGCCTACAACGGCGTCAAGTACAGCGCCGAGGCGGTGACTTCCGGCAAGTATCCGGTCTACGCCTACGAGCACATGTTTACCAAGGGTGAGGCGACCGGCGCCACCAAGGCGTTCATCGACTATATCCTGAGCGCCGGATTCCAGAACTCCTATGTGGAGGCGAAGGGCTTCGTTCCGGTAAGCAAGATGAGCAAGTAATCTCTTCAAGTTGTCTCGCTTCATGCAACTCTCCTCCGGGCCGTGGGACGGCGGGCTAGCCTGCCGTCCCCAGCCTGTTCTCGTCGCCCACCCTATCTGGCAGGGGGTGCCCAGGTTGTCCCTGACCCGGATAACGGACCGCCTGATGTTCGTGCTTCTCTGGACCAGCGCCGTACTTGTGGCGGTGGTCATTGCTGCTATTATCCTGTTTGTGGGCAAGGAAGGCGTGACCACTTTCCGCACCGCCTCGCTTGCCTCCGTGCTTCTGTCGCCCCGCTGGGCGCCGCCCCAGTCGTTCGGCATCCTGATCTTCTTCCTGGGGTCTCTGGCCGTTACCGTCCTGGCGATGGTCATCGCCGTGCCGGTGGGACTGGCCGGGTCCATCTTCCTGGCCAAATTGGCTCCGGAGTGGATGCGGGTACTGATGCGTCCGGCCATCAACCTGTTCGTCGGCATCCCCTCGGTGGTCTACGGCTACGTGGGCATGACGGTGCTGGTGCCCCTGGCCCGGCAGGTTTCGGGCAGCGTCGGTTTTGGTCTCGGCGTCGCCGGCATCATCCTGGCCGTCATGGTTCTCCCCACCATCACGACGGTGTCGGAGGACGCCATCCGCTCCGTGCCTACGGCCCTGGTGGAGGGCTCGCTGGCCCTGGGGGCGACGCGCTGGGAGACCATCTCCCGGGTCATCCTTCCGGCGGCCCGTCCAGGCATCCTGGCGTCCATCATCCTGGCCTTCGCCAGGGCCTTCGGCGAGACGACGGCGGTGCAGATGGTGGTGGGCAACGCCCCCATCTTCCCCCGCAACCTGTTTGAGCCCACGAGCACCCTGACCAGCGAGATCATCCAGGAGATGGGCCAGACGGCCCCCGGCACCACCTGGTACTTCAGCCTGTTCCTGATGGCCTTCGGCCTTCTGCTGACGTCGCTGGTTGCCATCCTGGTGGTTCGATACGTGGCCCGGCGGGGGGTGGCGGCATGACGGCGCCGTCGGTACCGGGCATGTCCCGCAACCTGCAGGCACGGCACCGGACAGAGCGCCTAGCCTCTGCCCTGCTTTGGGCCGTGGGTGCCCTGCTGCTGTTGGTTCTGGCCTGGTTCCTCTACTACATCCTGAGCCGCGGGCTTCCCGCGCTCGACTGGTCTTTCATCACCGCCCGGCCGAAGGCCATGGACGCCGGGGGCGGCGTCGGGCCGGAGCTGTTCAACACCTTTTACCTGACCTTCCTCTCTCTGCTCTTCTCGCTGCCCGTAGGTCTGGGCGCCGGCATCTACCTGGCCGAATACGCCAGGCCGGGTCGTCTGACCCACCTGCTGCGTCTCTCCGTCGAGACGCTGGCCAGCGTGCCTTCCATCGTTTTCGGTCTATTCGGCCTGATCGTCTTTGTCAATACCATCGGCGCCAGCTTTAACATCCTGAGTGGCGCCCTGACGCTCTCCCTGCTCAACCTGCCCGTGCTGGTCCGCGTCACGGAAGAGGCCATACGCGCCGTTCCCGCAAGCTACCGTGAAGGCAGCCTGGCCCTGGGGGCCACCCGCTGGCAGACGACCCTGCACGTGGTCCTGCCGGCGGCCATGCAGAGCATCATCACCGGCGTGTCGCTGGTGGCGGGCCGCGCCGTGGGCGAGACGGCCCTGCTTATCTACACGGCCGGCCTGACCGTGTCGCGGTACGCACCCGACTTCAGCCCGTTCGCCGGCGGCGAAACCCTGGCGGTGCGCATCTGGTATGTCAAGAGCGTGGCCCTGCTGCCCGATGCCGATCGCATCGCCTCGGGCGCCTCGGCTCTGCTGCTGATTGTCGTCCTGGTGTTCAACGTGCTGGCGGTGCTGCCACTGGTGCTCCGCCAGTGGCGTGACCGTCGCCTGGCGCGGTAGACTGAAAGAGCGTTCCGTCTGAGAACGGGAAGAAGGTGAGGCCGTGGCACGGGAAGCCTTTCATGACCAACTGGAGGAGCTTCAGAAGGAGCTCCTGCACATGGGCACCGTGGTGGAGGAGGCCATCGAGCGGTCCGTACGCTCCCTGGCCGAGCAGGATACCGCCCTGGCCCAGGCCGTGATTGACGGCGACGACCAGGCCGACGAACTGGAGCTGGACATCGAGCAACGGTGCCTGGCGCTCTTCGCCCTGCAGCAGCCGATGGCCACCGACCTGCGGTCCATCGGCACCGCTCTCAAAATCGTCACCGACCTGGAGCGCATGGCGGACCACGCCACCGATATCGCCAAGGTCACCCTGCGCCTGGCCGGCCAGCCCCTCATCAAGCCCCTGATCGATATCCCGCGCATGGCGGCGATCGCCCAGACCATGGTGCGCGAGGCCCTGTCCGCCTACGTCAACCGCGACGCCGACCTGGCCTACAACATGATCGCCCGGGACGACGAGGTGGACCACCTCTACAGCCAGATCTTCCGGGAGCTGCTGACTTACATGCTGGAGGACCCACGGACGGTGCAGCAGGCCACCTACCTGATCTTTGTCAGCAAGTACTTGGAGCGCATCGCCGACCACGCCACCAACCTGGGCGAGTGGGTCATCTACATGGT